>JAAYGR010000187.1 GCA_012727675.1 Bacillota bacterium | reverse complement strand
GGATCCCATTCGGATTCCTGCATGCGCATAAGGAGACCATCTCTGGCAATACCTGCATTATTGACCAAGATGTCAATAGTGCCCCACTGAGAGAGAATCGTCTCCACGGCTTCCTTTACCTGGGACTCCACGGTGATATCAACCTTAAGGGCTAAAGCAGCGCCACCCAGCTCCTGGATACGGGCGGCGGTCTCCTCACTATTCTGCACATCACAGATGGCAACCTTCGCTCCTTCTTGAGCAAGGCGCAAGGCAATGGCTTGACCAATACCCCTGCCACCGCCGGTAACTATGGCCACCTTGTTTGCTAGTCCCATATTACTATACCCCCTTAGGCCATTTCAAGTACTTTTTCCAGCCCTTCCATCTCCTGAAAACCGACCACAGTAACATTGCGGGAGATGCGCTTAATCAAGCCGGCAAGTACTCTTCCCGGTCCCACCTCAATAAAGGTGTCCACTCCATGGGAAATTAACCTCTGGACCGTCTCTTCCCAACGCACAGGGCTGTAAAGCTGCTTCACTAAAACCTTCCGGATTTCAGCAGCCTCCTGGACATAATCTGCCGTTGCATTGGCTATGACAGGCACCTGCGGATCCCGAAGAGCAGCACCAGCCAAGTCCTCTGCAAAAATCTCAGCTGCGGGCCGCATCAAAGATGAGTGAAAGGGACCGCTTACATCTAGTTCCACTACCCGCCTAGCTCCCTGCTCTCTACCCAAGGCCATTGCCCTTTCCACCGCTTTCCGGTGACCCGAGATTACAATCTGTCCGGGGCAGTTGAGGTTAGCCGGCTCCACAACTTCTCCCTGGGCTGCCTCTCGGCAGATGGACACCACCTGCTCATAATCTAGCCCCAACAGCACTGCCATTGTGCCTCTGCCTTCAGGCACAGCCTCTTCCATCAGCCGTCCCCTTCTTGCGACCAAATTAACCGCGGTCTCAAAGTCGAGGCTGCCGGCTGCCACCAGGGCAGAGTATTCACCGAGGCTGTGACCGGCAACTACATCGGGCACAAGTCCATTAGCATTTAAGATGCTGCCCAGCATAGTACTGACGGTAAGCAGCGCAGGCTGCGTGTACTCCGTCTGCTTGAGCTTCTCCTCCGGCCCTTCCCAGCATAGTGCTGCCAAATCATAACCCAAAAGCTCACTGGCCCTGTCAAGTAGGGCCCTGGCACCTGAATCGGCCTCAACTATACTTCGGCCCATACCTAAGTACTGACTTCCCTGTCCTGGAAACACCCATGCCGTCTTACCCATGCTATCTACCCCACCGCAAGATGGCCGATGCCCAGGTGAGACCCGCGCCAAAGCCCACCAAAGCCACGACGTTATCATCTTTGATCATATCAGCCTGTAGGGCTTCGTTAAGGGCTATAGGAACCGAGGCAGCCGATGTGTTGCCATACTTCTGGACATTAATGAGGACCTTCTCCTTTGGAATGTCCAGCCGCTTAAGGGCTGCATCGATGATCCGGGTGTTGGCCTGATGGGGAATAAACACGTCTATATCCTCAGGACCAAGGCTGCATTTTTTCAATGACGTTAAGGTAGTCTCTGCCATAATCCGAACAGCAAACTTAAATACATCATTCCCCTGCATGGAAATAAAGTGCTTACGCCCCTCTACTGTCTCTACGGACGCGGGCAGCAGCGAACCGCCGGCGGGAAGAGTAAGCAGGTGGCCCTGGGCACCTTCCGCTCCCAGGTCAGAACTCAGGAGCCCTCGCCCTTCACTGACGGGCCCGACCAGCGCTGCCCCAGCACCATCGCCAAAGAGAACACATGTACTTCTATCAGTCCAATCGGTGATCCTGCTCAAGACTTCCGCACCGATCACCAGCACCCGGTCATAGCCTCCGCTAGCTACACATCTAGCTGCAACATCTAGGGCATATACAAAGCCGGAACAACCAGCGGACAAGTCAAAGGTAGCGGCCTTGGTGGCTCCCAATTTCATCTGCACCAAGCAGGAAGTGGCTGGGAACATCATGTCCGGCGTTACTGTAGCCACGATGATTAGGTCCACTTCTTCGGGCTCAACGCCGGCCGCTTCCAAAGCCTGCCTTCCCGCGGCCGCTGCAAGGTCGCTGGTCCCTTCTCCTTCAGCGGCAATCCTGCGCTCCTTGATTCCTGTGCGAGTGGTAATCCACTCGTCGCTGGTGTCCACCATCTTTTCCAAGTCAGCGTTGGTCAGCACTTTTTCTGGTACTGCACTGCCAGTGCCCCAGATACCGGCTGCCCGCACTTGTTTAGTCAATGTTCTCACCGCCTAATCTCGCTGCCATACTGGCAATACTGTCTCTAAGTCCTGCCCGTACCGCATCCTCTGCTACTTTGAGTGCATTGTGAATTGCGGTTATGGTGGAACTGCCGTGGCTCACGATGGCAACTCCATCAACCCCCAGCAAGGGGGAACCGCCGTATTCTGTGTAGTCCAGCCTCTGTCTAACCCGATGAAGGGCGGGTTTGGCCAGCATTCCGCCTATGAGTGCCAGTGTGTTGGCTGAAATCTCTTCCTTGATGGTTTCAAAAACCATCATTCCCAGTCCCTCAGCAACTTTCAGCACTATATTGCCAACAAACCCATCGCAGACCACTACATTGGCCTGGCCTTCAAAAAGCTCCCTCCCTTCAACATTGCCTACGAAGTTCAGCCCACTTTCCTCCAGCAGCCGATAAACCTTGACTGTCAGTTCATTGCCCTTCGAAACTTCCGAACCGATGTTCAGCAGCCCAACGGAGGGGTTCTTAATGCCCCGAACCTTTTCCATGTAAGCAAGTCCCATGACGGCAAACTGAACTAGATGCTTAGGTCTGCAGTCTACATTGGCACCCACATCCAGTAGAATTGTTTCACCCTGAGGGACCGGTATCGGGCAGGGAATCGCCGGCCGTTCGATCCCAGGTATTCTCCCCAGGGTCAGTAAAGCGGCAGCCATCATTGCACCGGTGTTACCTGCGCTGATGAATGCTTGGGCTTCTCCTTCCTTGACCAGCCGCGCTGCTACCACCAAGGAGGAATCGCTCTTTTGTCGAACAGCACGTACGGGATGATCTCCCATTTCAATTGTCTGTTTAGCTGGTACAACAACTAGTCTGTCGGTATTGTATTGTTCCATTAAGGGTTCGATCTGGCTGGGATCGCCTACCAGCAAAACGGTGGCATCACTAGCCTGAACGAATGCTGCTGCTGCAGGCACAGTGACATTAGGACCAAAGTCACCGCCCATTGCATCCAATGCGATCTTCATGAGCTTTCTATCATCCCTCCGGATTGCCTGTTTCCCCTCGGGCAGCATCCCAAGTCTCGATGGCAACCACTTCGAAACGTCCTGCAAATACTTCTCTGCCGCTGACTTTACTCTTTACTTCCACCAAAGTCCGATTGCCGTTAACACTTACTACTTCTGCCTGGCAAAAGATGGACTCACCGGAATACACCGGGTGCAGAAAATGGATTTCTGCTGTGGCGGTAAATACCACTGGCGAATCCACCAAGGCAACAGCCAGGGAATTGGCCTGTGCAAAGATATGATGCCCGCGAATGACCTTTGTCTTACTGAAACCCATTTCTTCCGTTGTCTTCAGTAAGGAACTGCCCCCTTTACCCAGCTCTACATCAAGGAGCTGACCCACCAACTCCTGGCCGCTCATAGCTCTTAACTGACCGTATGCAGCTTCAGCCAAGGCTTTGGTCCTTTCCCGCATTTCCGGTATGGACAGTTCCAAGCGGTCAAGCCGAATAGTCTGTACACTGACGCCAAACTGCTCTGCCAATTCCTCATCGGTAAGAAACGGTTGCTGATTGACCAGTTCCATCAACTTCTCTTGGCGCTTTTTTTTGTTCATTCTGCGGACCATAGACCTACGCAGCCCTTTCTATACATTTGCCGGGTTCAACCAGGGACCATTGCGGACTCCTGCCTCCACCTGGCTAAGGGTTCCTCTTAGGACCTGGTCTTAATAACTCGTAATCATAGTTTACCTGATCCCGCTAGATTTGGCAAGGGGTAACGGCACGGGAAGCAGCTGTGGCTCTGTAATACTGTTAGGCGTAGCAGCGGCGGGCTCTAGTTGAGAGAATAAAAAAAGACTGAGCAGACCAACAGCCCCTCAGTCCTTTTTATCCCACTATGTGATAAACTATTCCGCACTTACCTCAATCACCTGACGGCCCTTGTAATACCCGCAGTTGCCGCACACCCTATGCGGTAATCTCGGCTCATGGCACTGGGGGCATTCCACGGTACCCACAGCAGCCAGTTTCCAGTTAGCGCGGCGTTTTCTTGTACGAGCCTTTGCCTGTCGACGTTTAGGTACAGCCATGGATTTGTCACCTCCTGTCAATGGGTGCTGCCGATGCCCCAGCTTGGTTCAGTCATTTCCATTCAGGAGCTGACTCAGTTTTGCCATGCGGGGATTTATGTCATCAATGGTACAGTCGCATTCGCCCACATTTAGATCCTTGCCGCATTGGGGGCATAGACCCCGACAGCCTTCCCGGCAGAGGACCTTGATCGGCAGCGATACCAGCAAATTCTCCAGGACTACATCATCTAGTTGAATGGTCAAACCCCGAAACTCCTGCACATCTTCCTTACCCCAGTCATCATCCTCATCTTCCCTATCGGAAGCCAAGCCCGTACCGCCGGCATGGGATGCCATTCGAAACCGCTCATCCACATCTGCCTTGATACTGACCCGCACTGGACTTAGGCATCTTGCGCAGGTAGTCTCGATGTCTGCAGCCGCAGTCCCCCTCACTAAGAAGACTTCGCCGGTTGCAGTAACCCGGCCGTTGAACACTACTGGGCTGGAGAAGTGGACAGATTGTCCATCTAAGTACAGCTCAGACCAATCCTCCACAAAACGAAACCGTGTCTCTCCACCCTTGGTATCCTTGATCTCGCCAATATTCACTTGCATAGGGTCTCACCCCATAAATTATAATTACCTCGGTTATGGCTGTCAAGAAGCCTGGCGCCCCGGAGCGCCCCAAAATCCCACTACAGCTCTAAAGCCGCCTACAGCTGCCTACAGCCCTTTACTTTTTCTCAAAGGGCCAGATGTTCCTGCTTCCCTTTATGCCTACATCAATAGACCAATGCCTGCATCACCGCCCGCTGGTGTTCTGGATCTAATCGATCTCCAGAATGGAGTCGACTGTCATAGAAGTGGATACAGAAATGACCGGGGAAGTTGTTATTACCTATACTGCTGCTGCCGTGGGGCATTCCATTCATGGATGCTACGATATATAGTCCATTACACTTTACTGCTACGGATCTCCTTGCCCAGGACCAGCTTCCTCCCACCGCTTCTTTCATGATTTCTGTATCGGCAGCGGTAAGAGGCTCAACATCGGCATGGTTAGTGCCGAACAGCCGCTTGACCTTAAAACGCAAACCAGACTCCAGGTCAATTACCTCGGCAATTCCTTCCCGGGGGAAGAGTCGATTGACCTTATCCCAAGGCAGCAAAGAGATAACCGGCGCCGCCCCACCTTCGCCCACCACTGTCCTCTTGGGAATTCGCAATACCTGTCCAGGAGTTATCCTGTTGGGGTTAGAAAGTGCATTGACCCTGAGAAGATCCGCAACAGCAATGTTATGCTGCCTGGCTACAGCCCACAGGGTATCACCGGCCTTGACAACATAAGTACTGGAACCTGCAGTCAGAAGTTCTTCCAGTGCCTGCCACGTAGCTCTGCCGACGATGCCATCGACTGTTAAGCCCTTGGCCTTCTGAAATGCCATGACCCCTTGGCGGGTGGCAGGACCAAATATGCCGTCAGCAGGCTGGGCTAAATACCCTAACTCCACCAGGCAGTTTTGCAGAAACATGACAGCTGCGCCTCTCATATTCAGCCGCAATACTCCAAGGTCAGAGAAGGACCACCCTGCTGCCTCTAGATTCCATGAAAATGTGATGCAGACAAACAAAACTAAGAACACTATGATGCGTCCCCGCAAAGACCCCATGCTTCCCCTTCCTTTCCGGCAGCTGTCTAGTTACACTCGCGACCGCTTGCTGGGTCTTGTCCAGCATCCTAAAGACATATTCCCCTTTGACCATCATATAAATATATCGGCATCGGTCTTGTACCAATTTTGCAAATACCGGGGGGAGTTAACTTGCCCAGCAAAAATCAGTCCATATCCAGATGGAACACCTATTTGTCAGCGGCCTTGGCTTTGCTTCTCACCATCACCATCCTCCGTCATCCAGAAGTTGCCTTTTCAGCTTCACTGGAAGGTCTCAAGATCTGGTTTGACATTGTACTCCCCGCCCTCCTACCCTTCTTCGCCATGTCGGAAATCCTCATGGGACTTGGGGTAGTCCATTTCATCGGCGTACTCCTGGAACCCTTCATGCGCCCGCTGTTTCGGATTCCCGGGGTTGGAGCCTTCGCAGTTGCTATGGGTCTAGCATCAGGGTATCCCATTGGAGCCAAGATTACTGCTCAGCTGCGGCGAGAGGACCTATGTACCGGTGTAGAAGGCGAAAGACTTGTTTCCTTCGCCAATACCGCCGACCCCCTCTTCATGGTAGGTGCAGTGGCCATCGGGATGTTTGGAATCCAAGAAATCGGGTGGACCATCGCCGCTGCCCACTACCTGTCGGTGGTCATTGTGGGGTTCTTAATGCGCTTTACTCCCGAGAAAGACCCTCCACCTGTTAGAGACTCCGTCCCTTCTAGACGCGGGAACATAGTTTCTCGGGCATTCAGAACAATGGAAGAAGCAAGAATCAGGGACGGCCGTTCCTTCGGACAGCTGTTCGGTGATGCCATTAGAGAAACATTTTCCTCCATGCTGTTTGTCGGCGGCTGTATCATGATCTTTTCGGTACTAGGCCGCATTCTAGATGTTTCCGGTGTAACAGAGGCTATCCAGAACTGTCTGGCATTACTTCTCCGACCCTTCGCTGTCAATGATGCAGTTATCCCGCCGCTTCTTAGGGGAATCATAGAGATTACCATCGGGTGTGAGGCCATCAGCCAAGCCAATGCCTCACTGGCTCTGCGGACGGTTGTAGCCAGTTTTATCATCGGCTGGAGCGGCCTATCAGTCCATGCCCAGGTAGCAACCATGCTCCGGGGGACCGACATCCGTATGGGCCCCTATATCATGGCCCGGGTACTCCACGGCATCCTGGCAGCACTTATGACGGTAGTTCTTTGGAAGCCTGTCGCTGCTGTGGCAGCTTCCGGCCTACCGATACCCCTATTGGTGGGTCTTGGCGAAGCCTCCTTCGCCGCCCGGATGGGCTTATCTCTTAAGGCTGCGGCAGCTGCTACCGGCTTCCTGATAGGATCGGGAATTATCCTCAACATCGTCCGCAGTGTAAGGATCATCTTCATCCGGGTAAGATCGTAGCAGCCCTCTAGGCCGCACCACTTACTCCTTGAGTCTATCTTGGTACCGTTTCCTGAACTTAGCCACTTTGGGAGCAATCACAGTTCGGCAGTAAGGCTGATTGGGATTAAGACTATAGTAGTTCTCATGGTAATCCTCGGCCGGATAAAAGACAGTAAAGGGCACAACTTCCGTAACTATCGGCATGTCAAATGCCCTACTGGCCTCAAGCTCGGCGATTACCGATTCAGCGATTAGCCTTTGCTCTTCGTTGTGATAGAATATGGCTGAGCGGTACTGGGTCCCAACATCGGGTCCCTGCCGATTGAGGGTTGTGGGATCATGTATATTGAAGAAGACCTCCAAAAGGTCCTGAAAAGAAATAACCCCAGGATCAAAAGTTATGTGAACCACCTCTGCATGGCCGGTGGTGCCTGTGCAGACTTCTTCATAGGTGGGGTTGACAGTCGTTCCTCCGGCAAATCCAGAGGAAACGCTAACTACACCTTGAAGACTGTCAAAGATGGCTTCCAAGCACCAAAAGCATCCGCCTGCTAAGGTGGCAGTTTCGGTGCCTTGGCTAGAGGACATTTGGACCCCTCCATTTCGCTGGTGTGCTTAGGTTGCGGTACTCTTCCATTCACTATTCCATCTGTTCAAGATGCTGGAGTCCATTCTCTACGACTGAGAGGTTTTCCGCCAATGATTCTTGGAGAATTTCCAGCAGTTTCTTGGCATAGGTCTTGGCTCCAGATTCCATCTCATAGGCTTGTCTGCGGGCTTCCTCTACAATCCGTTCAGCCTCAGCCTGGGCCAATCTAATAATCTCACTCTCCCGCAACAGCCTGGTAGCCTGTTCCTCTGCCTGGGCGATAATCCGTTCAGCCCGTCTCTGCCCATCTTCAAGAATCCGGTCCCTCTCCGCTGCCAAAGCCTCTGCCCTCCGCATTTCTTCAGGTAACGCGTTTCGGATCTTGGCGATTAAGTCCAAGACTTCATCTTCATCGACCAGGCTCCGGCCCGAAAGGGGGATCTTCGGGGCCACCTCCACTACCTCTTGCAGCCGATCCAGCAGGATAACAATATTTCTTCGATTCAACCCAACAGCCCCCTTCAATGGTCAAAACTCGGTGCTCAGTCCCTGTGAGTATGGACAAATTTCTCAGTCAGGGCTTCGGCAACACAGGGTGGAACCCAAGCGCTGATATCACCACCGAGGCTGGCTACCTCCTTAACGGCACTGGAGCTGAGAAAAGACCATTCTGTACTGGTCATCATGAAGACGGTCTCAACATCCTTGTCTAGATGGTGATTCATCGAAGCCATCTTTAGCTCATATTCAAAGTCCGTTACCGCCCGCAGCCCCCGAACAATGGCCACGGCTCCCCGCCGCTTAGCGTATTCTACCACCAATCCCTCAAACTGCTCGCAGATAACTATATCCAAGTGGGCTGTAGCCTTTTTCAACAGCTCCACTCTCTCTTCAGCAGTAAACAAAGGCTTCTTTTCGGGATTATTTAAGACTGCCACATAAATCCGGTCAAACAGGTCACAAGCCCTAGTGATTATGTCTAGATGTCCGTTGGTTACGGGATCAAAACTACCAGGACAGACTGCGATTTTCATATATTTCCCTTCTTCCCTACAAATTCCTTCATACCTCTTAGTAATCTATAGAATCCTGCCTGACGAAAAAGCTAATTTCTGTGTCACCATAGGACTGGACCCGGCAAAGCTCAAGATTGCCGACTCGCTCAGGCAGCTTCTCCTGCTTTGCATGTTCGACAATTACCAGGGTTTCCGGCCCTGCCAGGTTAGAGCGGTCAATGGCTGCAAGGGCCGCTTGTGCTCTACCTGAAAGATAGGGCGGATCCAGGAAAATACATCCAAAATCCAATTTGCGCCTTGCAAATAACGAGATGGCCCGCTCTACATCGGCCTTGTGTACCTCTGCTAGTTCAGCAAGACCTACCCTTTCCAAGTTCCTCCGGATCACTTGAACTGCTGCCCTGCTGTTATCAACAAATACCGCAGCAGGCGCTCCCCGGCTTAAGGCCTCAATACCAATAGCCCCAGAACCGGCATATAGATCTAGGAACATCCCTGCGGCCGCCTTGTCGCCCAAGATGGAAAACAATGATTCTTTGACCCGGTCAGAGGTGGGCCGTGTTTTGAGACCCTTGACGCTTTCTAATCTATAACCCTTGGCAATACCTGTAATTACCCGCACCCCAGCCACCTCCATTCCAGTTTTTGCCAAGAGCTTCTGCCCAGTGACGAGCATACTGTTTCCGAAAAAGGAACACATTAATACCGGAGTACGGTTTAACCCTCCCCCAAATGAATAGGAGGCGCAATTGGTCTTAAGTTACCAATTTGCTCTTCCTCCGGTTTCTCCTCTCCCCCGATGGCGGTCTCCAAGACCGCCATCGAGCTATCTAGGACCTTGCTGCACAAACAAAAGGACCGGGCAGGAAGCACCCACACCCGGTCGCTGGTTCAATATGTAGGACCTGGACTACAAGCGCCCAAATCCAGCCTTCTAAGCCAAATGCCACACCAGCCCTAGGACTCCCGGACCTGCGTGTGAGCCGATGACCGGTCCAACATTGGTGAAATAGGTTTCGGCACAGTCCGCTGTTTGCTGGACTTCCTCCAAGATCTCCTGTGCATCCTCTTCAGCGTCGGCGTGGAGCACTGCCACATGGACCTTGTTCTGACCCACCTGCTCTCTAAAGAGATCCAAGATTCGGCGGCGGGCCCTTTTCCTGCCTCTCAGCTTCTCAACTACCTCAACAGTTCCCCCGGCTATGGTTAATACCGGCTTGATCTGAAGCAAACTCCCAGCAAGGGATGCTGCCTTTCCGATTCTGCCGTTCTTCTCCATATACTCAAAGGTATCCGGCACAAAGAGCAGCCTCAAAGTTTCTTTGGCCTTGGCCAAGGCCTCCTTCGCCTCAGCCAGTGAGCCGCTGCTGCGGGCTGCTGCAATGGCGAGTAACCCAACACCCATAGATGCCGTCTCGGAGTCCACCACTACGATATTATCCAAATCCACCATTTCTGCTGCCAAGCACGCGGCCTGATACGTTCCGCTG
>JAAYGR010000022.1 GCA_012727675.1 Bacillota bacterium | reverse complement strand
AGACCCAAGGTAGTCAGCTTCTTGGTTGTAATGCGCACGAACAAACCTCCCTTTCCCGGTGAGCGCGCACACCACACCGAAGCCGGGAGGTCCCAAATCTTCGAAGTGGTAGCGGACGCGGTACTGCATCGCGGACCTATGGTCCTTCGTCTTCAGGCAACTTCCCATCCTGAAGCACTTAACGCACAGCACCTACTCTACCATGTATTATATTTCTATACCCTTCATTCTAGGTAAGGAAAATAGCATTGTCAACCCTAGAGGCCCGTTCCCGCCAGGGCTTTGAGGTGATCAAGGTTGGTCACCACCAATTTTTCCGACAGGTCCAGCACATCCTTGGCCACCAGGGACCTTAGCGCAGCCACCATTTCCCCCTCACGAGCTCCCACTGCCCATTGAATATCGTTTAGCTGTAGGGGATAATCGATGACCAAGCCCCCAGGGCTAATTACCCCTTGTAGACGGGAAAGGCCCAGAAGGAACCTAGCCAAGCGGATCTCCAACGGCTGGCGGTAGAGCTGCGATACGGGATTTCTCCGGGAAGCGATAGCTGCTGTGTTTTCCAGGATCACCCAAGCGACATCCGGCCGAGACTTGAGGTATTGGGCAAAAGCCGCCCGTTCCAGCTTCAGGAGCCTGCTGGGATAAACAGTTACAATGGAATGACCGTCAAACACTGAAGTGAACAGGGCCAGCTCTTCGATGCACCTGCCGTCGGTGAAAACATCCAAGGCGGTCTCCCAGCCCTTTTTCTCCTCAATGAGTTTGACAATCCCTTCAGCAACTATGTAGAGAGCTTCCCCCGCTTCGCCCTCCAGCTTCAGCCGCTCTCCCACGGCAAGCTCCAGATGATGCATCAGCTCTACGATCTCCCCAAGTTCCCGGTCTGAAACATTCTGCCAAAGGGGAAGGCCTCTCATCATCACCATCAGCTTGGCATCAGACAACCTCGTCCCTCCTTAAGCTCATCGGGTCTTCTATCGGTGGCGGATGCACTTGACCTTAGGAAAAAGCTCCTCAACCAGCCTCCAGGCAGGGGGTTCGGTTCCCCAGGTAGTGGCAGCAGCTGCTCCAGCAGCCATGGCCCAGCCCAGGGCTTCATCCAGGCTCTTTTCCTCCCTAAGGGCCCAAACCATCCCGGCAAGGGCGGCATCTCCGCACCCTACCGTGGTCTTCACATCAACTTTAGGGGGAATCCCCTGCCAGATTTGGCTGTCTTGAC
This sequence comes from Bacillota bacterium, assembly GCA_012727675.1. GTDB lineage: Bacteria > Bacillota > Limnochordia > DTU087 > DTU087 > DTU087. The sequence goes on along the minus strand of JAAYGR010000022.1, from coordinate 636 downwards.
CAACATATCCTCCGGCCTTGCCAAGGGTGAGCATAACACAGCCTACTCCCAGGGAAGTCAGCTCTTCCACGGCCCGAATGGCCCCGGCTTCATCTTCCGGCTCCCAGCCCAAAATGTCCCGGGCCTCGGTTTCATTGGGCTTGATCAAGTCTGGACAGGCCTTGATCCCCTCCCGTAGGGCGGCGCCGCTGGCATCTAAGGCAGTCTTGGCACCCTGTTCTCTTGCAGTCTTCACTATCTCAGCATAGAAGTCCGGAGGCGTTCCGGGAGGTGCACTGCCTGAGATCACCACCCAATCCCATTGGGAGGCTCTAGCCCGTATCTTGGCCAGAAGCTCCTCCAGCTCCCTTTCGGTAACGGTGGGCCCCGGCTCGTTGACTTCAGTTGACAAGTTCTCCTCAGCAGCCCAGATCTTGATATTAATCCGAGTCTCCCCCTCAACCTCCACAAAATCCACCGGGATGTCTTGCTCCTCAAGGGCCTGAACCAACCAGCGGCCGCTGTCTCCCCCTACTATGGTTAGTGCTTCCGTAGGACAACCCCAAAGCTTGAGATCCCGGGAGACATTGATGCCCTTTCCCGAAGGATGGTCGATCTTGCTCTTCACTCGATTCATGCCGCCCACCACCAACCGGT
>JAAYGR010000186.1 GCA_012727675.1 Bacillota bacterium | reverse complement strand
TCTAGGAGAGCATCCAGTGTTCTGATGCCGCCGGCCGCCTTTACCTGCACCTTTGGTCCGGTGTTTTCCCTCATCAAGCGCACATCGGCGGCCGTTGCTCCGCTGGTGCCGAAACCGGTGGAGGTCTTTACAAAATCAGCCCCTGCAGTCTCGCAGATCTGACAAGCCTTTATCTTGAGCTCGTCGGTTAAGTAGCAGTTTTCAAAGATCACCTTGACAATGGCTCCCCGGGCATGGGCAGCATTGGTGATAGCGCTAATCTCTTCAGCTACATAATCAAAGTCGCCGGAAAGCAGGCGGGAGTAATTCATTACTATGTCAAGTTCAACTACGCCGGCTTCCATAGCCTCCAGGGCTTCTGCAAGCTTAATCGAGATTGTCTGGGTTCCGTGGGGAAAACCGATTACAGTACTGAGGGCGATACCGGTTCCCTCCAGGAGCTCTCCCACCAGGCGGACATCGGAGGGGCGGACGCAGACCGATGCCGTTTGATAGCGCTTGGCAACTTCGCAACCTGTCCTAATATCTTCGATGGTTAAGTTGGGACGAAGCAATGAGTGGTCGATCATCGCCGCTATATCCTTAGCCTTGATCATTTCCAACACTCTCCTCTCAATCTGAACCTTGGCTGCTTTTCAATTCCATATTTCTGTCCCCCTAGACCTTATCCTTTCATTTGCTGTCCGAAAGAGGATACCGCAACTTCAACATGGAACAAATCTATAAACCAAGTGGGGTGCCGGCCGGCTGAGATCTTCGTTCGGTATAAGAGGCACCAGCTCGGGTGTTCAGCCAGTATAAGTATGGTATGATACCTGGAAAAGCAAGCTCGGTAACACCGTTTACGGAATAGATTGGGAATAGAAGGGGAGTAGAGAAAGGTGGCATTACCCTTTAGATTTACCCGCAAGTTGGTTGAGGTCAATGGGAAGGTGCGGGAATATCATGTTGTTGAACACGGCGGGGCTGTGGCTGTTGTCCCCATTCAAGATGGGCGTATAACATTGGTGCGGCAGACCCGTCCTGCTGTCAATGAGGAGCTTCTGGAGATTCCGGCAGGCTGCCTTGAGCAGGGAGAGGAGCCCTTGGCCTGCGCCAAACGGGAGCTGGCTGAGGAAACGGGGTGGAGAGCTAATACCTGGCATGAGCTGGGCTGGATCTATCAGGCGCCGGGATACAGCAGCGAAGTCTTGTATCTCTATATCGCTACAGACTTGTCCATGGGGGAGCAGGACCTGGATGATTCTGAGGACATTGAAGTGGTCCATCTGCCCGTGGAAGAGGCTTTGGCCATGGCCCGAAGATGCGAGCTTAGAGATGCCAAGACTGTAGCCGCGCTGTTTCATCTCCAAAATTGGCTGGAAACTCATCGTCGTGCCCGTGAGAGTTCTTGATAGATTGCTCCAAGAAGCACAATGACAGCTTATCCTGCCGGTATACTTGGGGCTTTGGGAATGCTAACCTAAGTGCCTAGCCATGTTAGATATAGGCAGGGGAAAGGAATTGGCGGTGCTCGGAAGGTGCGCAGCTTTTGTCGATGAAAAAAGCGTGAAGCTGCATTAGAGGAATCGGCAGGCCAGTACGGGAGGGATCGAATTCGATGGATAGATACAGTGAAATCATGGAGGAATTGGAGTATGTCACAGACCATGATGGATTCGTGGAGACGTGCTTGGATCTGCGGGATTCCATGTACTTTTACGATAAGGGCCTGATTCTGGCCGGGTACGCCAGTTCAGTAGAGATGATGATGAGTTTCGCCATGTTCTGGGCTGCTTTGGAAGCCCCGGAAGAATCGCCGGAGGTTTTTGATCGGATTGAGGACATCATATACAACCTGGAAGACCGGCTCCGGGACGACGATGTGACCATGGATGTTGCAGCCCTTATTGAAACCTTCTTGCAGACCAGCGGCTGGGTTTTGAGCCAGCGGTTTGTTGTTTTCCGGCATATGTTTGAGGCTTACCGGGATAGCCGCTACAACCTGGAGGAGAACCCCGACAAACTGCTCCGGGAAGCCCAAACCCTGGTGGAAAAGGATAACCACCGGGCCGCGGAGCTTGTGGGCCAGGTGGGGGCGATGGCCCTAAGGGGAGCGGCAATTAGGCCGGTGTGGCTCTTGATCGCGAAACCTCGGCTGCAGATGTGGCTGAGGGGTGTTCTGGGAGTTGCCCAGAATTTCGCCGCTGCCAGCCACTTTTCATTCCCAGTGGATGCTGCCGACCGGGAGCGGCAGAAGTGGCGTCCCGATACCGGCAAACCGGTAGTAGATCTTAAGGCATTCCGCAACTTGCGCTATCCCATGATGCCCAGCGACATCCCCAGCATCCTCCGCCGGGAAGAGATTGATGACGACTTGCTGGAGCTTTTTGTCGGCGGTCCCTTGCATCAAGAGGCCGCAGCCCGGCTGATAGCCGCCGGTGACTCCGTCAAAGATGTCCTCCTGGCTGTTTTGGCCACCGAGGAGCTTTTTGAAGAAAGGGAGGCCAGTATCGGCAGTCAGTGGGTCTTGACCAATGTCCTAGAGATTCTAAGTAAACTGGAAGAACCAGAAACCATATCTGTCCTTTTGGATCTCCTCTGCCGCATCCCCCAGGGCGAAGCCTTGTACCTTCAGGTTTTGGAGTTTCTCCTTAACTATAAAGAGGAGGCGGCAGAAGCTGCGGCAGCCAAGTTGAAGGGAGAGCGCTTAAGCGTTGAGGAAGCCCTAGCCGTTACAGATTTCCTCAGCCGGGTGCGGCCTGCCGAGGTCTACCCGGTTTTGGTTAGACTCTTGGATAAAGTTGACACTTGGGATGAGCAGCTTGCGGTAGCCAGGAGCCTGATCCAAACCGGTGATGTCCGGGCTGTTCCCCATCTTCGCCGGCTGGGTACAGCCTTGGCCGATTCTCCCTACAGTAAGATAGCTCAAGAATTTCTGGCATATGCTGCCCGGCAGATGAAGAACGGCAGCCGGGGCAGCCGGAGGGTGCTTGGGAAGGTCAGGGAGATGCGTCAGGCCAATGGATGCAGCCGCCCAAGGGCCAAGGTAGGTCGAACTTCATCGGGCGGAAGATCCGGTCGGCGGATGTAACAGCAGCTCATTGGAAAGATGAGGGGGTGCTACCTGGGCACCCCCTCTTAGAATACTATCCGAGGATAAAGCTGGAGGATGAGATTAGGTCCCCTAGTCCCACCGTCAAGACAGGTTTTGCTACTATCTTGGTGGGTACTAGGATAATGTTGCGTCCATTCTTAGCTGCAATACCAGTTTCCATGAACTTCTCCTGTTCCAGTTCCTGGGCCAGCTCAGCCATGAGGGGGAAGAGCTGTTCAGCCATGGGCACATCTAACCCACCTCTGATCTCCTCTGGGGTTCCCACTCTGCCGATGGTGGACCGGCTGGCTGCCAAGGTGGCCGCAAAGAGCATGGCATCACGGGTTTGCTCACCGCTGGCATAGTCCGCATCAACCAAGGTGAGGTAATAGCCCAGGTCGTGGAGCTGAATTCGCCGCAGGCCTGTGGAATCGGCTAGGCGTTCGAGGGCCCGAAGTACAGGCACCAGGGATGTGTGGTTTTCGACCTCTTGGGCTAGGTCATCTTCACCCCTGTCCCGTAGGATCGCACAAAGCTCTACTTCATTGAGGCCCAGGCTGTCAACAGTGGGCAGGATGTAATCGACGATGCCCTTGCGGATGGCACCGCTGGCAATGGATGCAAACTCATAATGGAAGCGGAGGTGGGAGTGCTCCTTCTTCAGTTCCCTGAGGAACTGGGCTACCGGTCTGAGATAATCCAACCATGTGGTGCCGTCGGGATAGTTTTCCGAAAGAATATGGAAGCCGGATACGACAAAGTGGCTGAAGTCGGGGAGAAGCCTAGGCAGACACTTTTGGAAATTAGCCTCGATCTGCAGCTTGTTGTTTATTGGGTTCCATGCAGCGATAAACCGATTGGCCCTGGGACTTTCAAGGACCTTATCGCCGATTTTGAGCTTCAGTCCCTTGGGATACTCGAAAATCCAGTGGATGGCAAAGATTCCTTCTCCCCGCCAGGCCTTGTGGGGATGCTCTAGTTCTCCATCTTGGTTGATGACAAACAGGTTCTCACTGTCGACGAAGAGTTCGGCCTGTTCCTTGGTCAGTGGATTGGCATAAACCAGAATCTGGGAAAGGGGGAGCGGAGCCATGAAATTGGTCATATTGCCCGACGTTCCTCCCATGCGGATCTGGTCATATCCCAGATTATCCATAACCCATTGATACACAGCCTCTTCCCTAATCATCAGCTGCAGGGCCTTACCCCTCTGCAGGGAACTAGCCAGTCCAACTAGAAGATCGGCTGGTGTACGGATTTCGGCAGGGAGTGTGCCTAAGCGGCGGCTTACTTCTTCCTCTAACGCGGGGTTTTCCTTGAGGACCTTTTCTATCTCTTCAGGGACAACTCGCTTCAAGCCGTCGATGGTGGAATGAAAGCCGAAAATCACGCCGGGTATAGACTCAAGAGCGGGAAAGCTCTTATCCAGTGCTGTTTCGTATAGTTTCTGCCAGTTTGTTTGGATGGACACAGAGATTTCACTCCCTCGCATATGAAAGTATTCCATTCAATAACACTTTCCACACGAGACAGCAATTCCCTTTCATCAGTAGGAGGGATGATATGCTAGAAGAGTATTTGACTGTCGGCGGGACCGGCCAAGATATGGTTGTGATTAAGCGATCCAAATTCATCGGAACTGCCGCACCGGCATCGGATGAAGCCGAAGCCTTGGCCTTTATTGAAAAGATCAAGGATGAGCACAAACAGGCTACCCATAATGTTTATGCTTATCAAATTGGGGAGAACAACCAGCTGCAGCGGTTCAGCGACGATGGAGAGCCCAGCGGGACAGCGGGGATGCCGGTACTAGAAGTCATCAAGCAGATGGACCTGAGGAATGTGGTTGTGGTGGTGACCCGCTACTTCGGTGGAACGCTCCTTGGGGCGGGAGGCTTAGTGCGGGCATATACTGAAGGGGCGAAGATCGGCATCTTGGCTGCGGGGATTGTCAAAATGGTGCTCCACACCCGCTTTGAGATCAGTGTTGACTACACCTTTTCCGGCAAGCTCCAGAATGTGGTTATGCAGTCTCCCTGGCGCCTAGATGATATTGAGTATGGGGCCCAGGTGTGCTTTAAGGTGCTGGCTCCTCCGGGTGAGGAGCACAGGGTCCGGGAGGTATTTACCGAGCTCACCGGCGGCCAGGCGGTCATCCAGGAACTGGGCAAGGAGTATATAGCAATTCCAGTTGAAGTAGGGTAGGGCTTCATGGTGCAGTGGTTTTCGGAGGTATGTGAATCGGGTTTCTACAGTGCGGCATCAACTTCGAGATTTTGCCAGGATGCCCTATGGCAGGATTAGCCCCCCCAGTCAAGAAGCTGTCAGTAAACCCTAGCGGAAAGGACATACCTGTGCGGAAACCAATGATCCTGGCCTTTCTGGCAGCCTTACTTACCATCGGAATTGTAACAACAGCCAGTCCCTGGGGATTGGCAGTACCTAGCCTGACTGTCCCCGCCGGCAGGGAAGAAGTGGAGCCTGTTAGGCAGGGCGATCCCCTGGTGGAGGAGCTTAAGATTCCAAGTCCCAGAAGGGAAGGGAAAGGGGAGACCGTGGGACTTAGGGTGATGAGCTACAATATTCACCACGGCACCGGGATATCCGGTGAGCTCGACTTGGAGAAGGTGGCGGCGGTCATCCGGGAAGCGGGAGCTGACATAATCGGGCTCCAGGAGGTTGACCGGAATTTCAGCCACCGCTCAGCTTACCAGGATCAGGCAAAGCTCTTGGCGGCATCCGTCGGCATGGAGTATGTCTATGGTGAATCCATCACCGTTCGTCACCTTTTGCCGGGGATGGGCACAGGCTATTACGGCAACATGATCTTAAGCAGGTATCCCATCATCGAGTCCGATATCTTACGGCTTCCAACATCATGGGGGAGTGAGCCCAGAACAGCCCTTAGGGCCTTGATTGCCACTCCCTACGGTCAGGTGGAGGTCTGGTCTACTCACTTAGGGCTGTCCCATATAGACAGGCAGAAGCAGGTGGAAACCTTGCTTGAGGCGGTGGAAAGAAGTAGGGTTCCCTCCATCGTGCTGGGGGATTTTAACGCCCTACCGGGCTCCCCGGAGGTAGAGACAATGGCTAGACGCCTGCAGGATGCTGCACAGACTGTGGGGGACAGCAGGGGAACGTTTTTTATCGGGTCTTCTCAAGAACTTCCCCGCATCGATTACATCTGGCTGGATAACGCCTTGCGGCTAGTAAATTACAGTGTTATAGACTCCACAGCATCGGATCATCTAGCTGTTAAAGCTGATATCGTGGTATTATCTAAGGGTAGGCAGTCAGAAACTGGTAATACGCGAGGGGAGTCGAGCCGATGAAGGACTATTACATTAACGGCAAGCCGGCCGATGGAATTATTGACATGCGCAGCGACACAGTCACCCAGCCTACCCAGAAGATGAGGGAGGCCATGGCCAATGCACCGGTGGGTGATGATGTCTACCAGGAAGATCCCACTGTGAAGCGCCTTGAGGAACTGGCAGCTGCCAAAGTCGGCAAAGAAAGTGCTTTGTTTGTAGTATCCGGTACCCAAGGGAATACCATTGCCTATCTTACCCACACACAGCCCGGCGATGAAGTGATTCTAGGGCTAAACAGCCACATATTCGGCTACGAAGTAGGTGGACTAGCCAGGCTCGGAGGACTCATGGCCCGGACAGTTGATGATAGCGAAGGGACCATCCGCCCTGAGCAGGTAATAGCGGCTCTCAGGGGAACAGATCTTCACTTCGCACCGGCCACCTTAGTCTGCATTGAAAACACCCATAACATGTCTGGAGGCCGGGTGATGGAGCCCGGCGAGATAAAAGCTCTAGCAGATACCGTCCACCAGCGGGGCATGAAGCTCCACATGGACGGCGCCCGGGTTTTCAATGCGGCAGCGGCCTTGGGGGTGCCGGTTACTGAGCTCACCGAGCCGGTGGACTCGGTTATGTTCTGTCTTTCCAAAGGACTCAGTGCTCCTATAGGTTCTATCCTGGCGGGAAGTAAGGAGTTTATCGACCGGGCCCGGAAGTTTCGGAAGCTCCTGGGCGGCGGCACACGGCAGGTTGGGGTAATTGCCGCTGCCGGCATCGTGGCATTGGAAGAGATGGTTGACCGCTTAGCAGAAGACCACCAGCGGGCACAGCGGCTGGCGGATGGACTAAGTCAGGTGCCCGGTGTTAAGGTGGCAGAGACGAATTATCGGACCAATATTCTTCTTGTGGATGTTGAGGGGACAGGCCTCAGCGCACCGGAGTTTTCCAAGAGACTAAAAGAGAACGGGATCTGGATTAACCCCAAGAGCGCAACCACCCTGCGGGCGGTTCTCCATAGGCATATAGAAGATAGTGATGTTGATAGGGTGACTGAAGTCTTTCATGAAATTGCGGCTGGGTGATGGACAACTAATGCATTAGTGATGTAGAGCGGGCTATAGAGATGCCCGCTTTTTGTATGGGCGCCAAGCGAAGACAGCGCTAGAGTTGTCATCTAGCGCTGTTCCGCAGGATAAGAGCTATCCTGTCTGTCGTTCTGTCTTCTCGGCGGCCTCGGTCCAAAATACTGGTAAAACTGTACCTGGATATTGCCGTTGTACAACTTGCGCCTCTTGGTCGCCGGCCTTCCAAACAGCTTCTCAAACTCTGGATGGGAGGTGAGTATGTAGAACGACCAGGTATCAAGTCTAGCAAAGACTTGACCCATCTCTTTGTAAAGCC
>JAAYGR010000185.1 GCA_012727675.1 Bacillota bacterium | reverse complement strand
GGCTGAGACCTGCACTGATTCTCCCTCCAATATTTGGATAGAGAACAGTTCGCGAAATTCTAACAAATCCCTGCTGGGCAGAAACTATTTTTCCATGAGGTTCAAGGGTGCGGAAAGTCGGTTCTAAACCCCCAATGCTCTTTACCCTTACAGCACACTGTTGAGAGCTTTGCACCAGCTGCAAAAGAGCCAGGCTGTTTTTTCAAAGGGCAAGTGGTTTGGAGAGCTGCTCTCAAAGAAAGCAGCTCTCCGTGGTATAGGTTTTAGTCTTCAGGAATTGCCCAGCCGGAGTAGCCTTCAGCAACTTCTTTCTAGGTGATGAGTTTCACAGGAATCAACTCAGTCTCCACTTCAGGCCGCTTGCCGTTCATGATCTCCCAGCCTACTTCGACTGCATGGTAGGCCATGTAATAGGGATCCTGAGCAGCGGTGGCTGCAAAGATGCTGTCGGGCTGTCTCATGGAGGCTACAGCATCGGGAGACCCGTCGACGCCCACTACAAACATCTCATGATCCCGCTTTGCCTGCTTAATGGCAAGCTCTGCACCAAGGGCAGTGGGGTCATTGACGCCCCAGACGGCATCGATCTTGGGGAAGGCTGTCAAGAGGTCAGACATCAGGTTCATGCTGAGCTCTCTGCGGCCTTTGCCGTTCTGGGTGTCAGACAGCACCTTAATTCCGGGATACTCGGCCATGCAGTCATCAAATCCCCGTTTCCGGTCCAGGGACGCGGATACCGGGTCACCGACGATGGCCACTACGTTTCCTTCACCGTTGAGTCTCTCGGCAATATACTTGGCTACAATATAACCAGCCTGGTAGTTGTCGCTGGTCATGGTGGCATCAACGCCGCCGGCTGCGGTAACGTCAGAGGCAATTACCACGATGCCGGCTTCCTTGGCCCGCCGTACTGCCGGGGCAATACCTTCACTATCACAGGCATTGAGGACAATGATCTGGGCTCCAGCAGCGATGAAGTCATCCATCTGCCTAAACTGCTTGGCCAAATCATTATCTCCAGACTCAACTAACACCCGGACGCCGTCACCGCCGATATCCCTGGCGGCTTTGCGGACAGCATCACCCATCAGCTTAAAGAAGGGGTTCTGCAGGTCCTGGCAGGCAAAGGCGACACACTTGAGCTCTACTGCCTGGGCAGCTTCCACAGCCACCGACAGCACGAGAACTAGCATCAGCATGGAAAGAAACAGAGTCCGTCTCACCTAGATTCCTCCTCTGGTCATGAGATAGTCCCTAGTTTTCGAGAAACGGTCACCTAACAACACAGCTTTGCACTATGCTTTTCCCCGCTCCTATGCTGACTATCACCTCCCGTAGGTTAAGAGTTACGTCTCCCCGGCGGTGTCTATCAACTAGGCGTTTTTGACAGAGGTTACTGCATTGTTGGGCAGCCGAGAGAGGGTTCCAAATGCTCTCTTGATAACCAACGCACCAGCCCCCAGAAATGCTGGCTCTATGGCCAATTCAGATAACTCAATGATGGTTTCTTTTTGAAGCTCGGGAATAACCCGCTGATCCACCACTTCTTTAATTGCCTGAAGCCACGGCTCACCGGCTTCGGCCATCTCATCACCCAAGATGATCATGTCGGGATTGTATGTATTAATCACATTGACAACTCCGATGCCCATAAAGCGGCCTGCCCGCCGGATAAGCTCCTGTGCCGCCGTATCTCCATTTCGGGCCAGAGCAAAAACCTTTTCTGGACTGAGCTCCTCAGCCTTCGGCCAGCCGGGGGGCTGTTTATCCCTCGCCAGTTCCTGGGCACGGCGCACCAAAGCCAGACTTGATGAGTACATCTCTAAACAGCCCCGATTGCCGCAATCGCAAAGGGGTCCGTTATAGTCAATGGTGGTATGGCCGATCTCTCCGGCTACATTTAGATTGCCGGAAAAAATGGACCCATTGATGAGAATCCCTGCTCCTACTCCCTGCCCAACGGTGATAAAGACAAGACAATTGGAGGCAGTGCCTTTACCGAACCATTTTTCAGCCAGGACACTGGCATTGGCATCATGTTCAAGAAAGGTTGGAATACCCAGCTGCTCTTCAATGGCCTTGGTGAGGCAGATATTCCGCCAGCCCGGCGAGTTGGAAATTAGGGCAATCTTACCTTCCCGGGCCAAAAGGGGGCCCGGTGCGCTGATGCCGATACCCACCACCCGCTCCCGCATTTCGCCGCATTCCCGTAAGGTCTCAGTGACCATATCTACCATGAGGTCAAGGGTCTGCTTGACGGTGAAGTTCTGCAAAGGCTCATAACTGGGATGAAATAGTTCCCCTTTAACATTGAATAAGCCGCACTTCACGTACTGGCGGGCAAAGCGAACGCCGACAGCATACATGGCGTCTCTATTGATCCTTAATCTAATGGCCCGCCGGCCCTTGCGTCTGCTGACCAAGGCATCTTCATAGACGATGCCCTTGGAAATCAGGAGAGACACCAGCTTGGAGACACCGGCGGGACTAAGGCCGCTCTTTTCTGCCAAATCCTGACGGCTGACATCATCATGATTTCTGATGATCTCCAAGAGAAGCTCTAGGTTGCGGTCCTGAAGATCCATGACGTTGCCGGCCTTCCGCATTTTCCCTTAACGCTCCTTGGCAGCCGAAATGTTTTACGCCTCGAATTAGTTAACTCCGTGAATTCAATGTTATTGTAAATATACGGTTTACATTTATTGATTCCTGCATCAATCAGATCTTTTTGTTCTTATAATTCTTTGGGGATTATTCTGCGAACTGTGCTTCTACATTAAATAGAGAGGTAGCTCGCGACGGGTGGGACGGTGCTGTAGTATAGGTCCTTGCTGGTGGGGCTGTTATTGGCCCTATGAAGGCTTGCCGACGGCCGGCCCCCCCACAGACACCTGGGCATTGGCTCTAGAAAGGGTTGACAAGGCATTTAGTTCATGACAAGGGAGCCAGCTTTTTATGACAAAAAAACCAGGCGGGAGACATCCCGCCTGGCGAGGGTTTTAGTATTCTAGTTCCACAACTTCGCCGGTCACGGTAAGTTCAGTCCTCAGGACATCCTGCCCGGTAAGCTCCCGGCTCCGGTCATCGGGCTGCTGCCCGCCGACGTAGATTCTAAAGGCCCCCGGCTCCACTAGGCGGCGGCCGTCATTGTCGATGATGGATAGGTGCCTTCTTGTTAGCTCAAACTCAACCTCCACCGTCTCGCTTGGCTTTAGATGCACCCTCTTAAAGCCCCGGAGTTCCCATTTGGGGATCGTTACACTTGCCTCAAGGTCCTTGACGTAAAGCTGGACAACCTCATCGCCTGCCACATCTCCGACATTCTTCACCTTTACCGAGACACGGACCGGCTCATCATCGTCGGCAGCAAGCTCCTCGCGGCTCAGTGCTAAATCCGAGTAAGCGAACTTGGTGTAGCTGAGGCCGTATCCAAAGGGATACAAGGGCTCATCCTCCATATAGCGATATGTTCTGTTTTTCATGGAGTAATCTTCAAAGGGAGGCAGCTGGTCTATGGACTTAACAAAGGTAATGGGGAGTCTCCCGGCTGGATTGTAATTACCGAAAATCACATCGGCAATGGCGGTACCTCCCTCTTCCCCGGGATACCAAGCCTCGATAATAGCCGGTACATTCTCGTGGGCCCAGTTGACAGTTATGGGACTTCCGTTGAGAAGTACCAGGATGATTGGTTTGCCGGTTTGACTGATGGCCTTCAGCAAGTCCTCCTGAACACCGGGAAGATTAAGATCGACCCGGTCGCCTCCGCCATCGGATTCTGCTACACTGCCTTCTTCTCCTTCCAAGAGGGGAGACAGACCCAGACACATGACTACAACATCGGATCGTTCGGCCATGGCTAGTGCCTCTGCAAAGCCGGTTGTGGGAGGATTACCCCAGTGGGAGTCATGGGTCTGGAACATGTCACAGCCTTGGGCATAGTAGACCTTGGTATCTTCATTGACGGCATTGCGGATGCCGTTAACCACTGTCACGTATCTCGAGGGCTGGCCGAAATAGTTGCCCAAAAGGACCTGTTTGTCATCGGCATTGGGACCGATAACGGCAATGGTCTTAATCTCATCCTTGTTGAGAGGAAGCAGCCCATCATTCTTAAGGAGCACAATGGACTCTCTGGCCATTTCCAGGGAGAGCTGCCGATGTTCCTCACAGTCATTGACTTCATAAGGAATCTCATTGAAAGGAACCATGTCCTCCGGGTCAAACATGCCCAGTCTAAACCTTGTCCTAAGCAGCCGCTTTACAGACCTATCTATGGTCTCTTCGCTGATGAGACCCTGCTCCACCGCGGCCAAGAGACTTTCAAAGACCCTGCCGCAGTTAAGATCGCAGCCGTTATTTACAGCCAGAGCCGCCGATTCCTCCGGAGTCTTGGTGACCTTATGGTGCAGGTGAAAATCTGAGATAGCACCGCAGTCTGATACCACATGGCCCTCAAAGCCCCATTCTTCCCGGAGAATCTCAGTGAGCAGTCTCGGGTGAGCACAGGCAGGGTGGCCGTTTACCCGGTTGTATGCACCCATCACCGCCTCCACCTTAGCTTCCTTGACAGCATCCCGGAAAGCCGGAAGGTAAGTCTCCCTGAGATCCTTTTCGTTTACAACGGCATCAAATTCATGGCGCTTTGGTTCCGGCCCGCTGTGGACAGCATAATGCTTAGCACAGGCAGCTGCCTTCAGATACCTGGGATGATCCCCCTGCAGTCCATTGATAAAGGCCACTCCCAGCCGCCCAGTGAGATAGGGGTCTTCGCCGTAGGTTTCCTGGCCCCTGCCCCAGCGGGGATCCCGGAAAATATTGATATTAGGCGTCCAGAAGGTAAGTCCCTTGAAGATCCCCCGGTCCTCATGTTCAACGAACATGTTGTACTTGGCCCTGGCCTCATCGGCAATCACCTGGGCAACCCGAAAGAGCAGATCCTGGTTAAAGGATGCGGCCATACCGATAGCCTGGGGAAATACCGTGGCAATCCCCGCCCTGGCAACGCCGTGGAGACACTCATTCCACCAGTTGTATTCCCTAATCCCCAACCGGCCGATGGCCGATGAGTAATACAGCATCTGACTTACTTTTTCTTCCAGGGACAACCTGCTGATCAGGTCATCTATCCTCTCCTCTAACGGTCGTTCCGGCTGTTTCCAAAGAGGCACGCTGTTATCCACCATCAACAGTCCTCCTTTTGCTTCTAGTTTCTTAAGACCATAGTCATTAAGATTATTCCATAAATGTTTGTCCGAACCTGTCTAGAAACCCAGTTTCTGGGGGAAAAATTGTCTGTCTCCTGCGGGAAAACAAGAATGCAACGCAGTAGGGACAAGGACATTTTCCATCGCTAGGATAATTAAGTTCTTGGGAAACTTCCCCGCCATTATTGCGGGATACTAAGATCATGAGCTAAGGGGGAAACTGACCTTTGATATTCAACTACTCACAACCATATCCATCCCGGCGAAGTCCAGTTATGGGAAAAAGGGGAGCTGTAGCTACCAGCCACCCCTTAGCGGCCCAGATTGGCATAGAGGTTCTAGCTGAAGGCGGCAATGCCGTAGATGCCGCAGTAGCAGTGGCCGCGGCTTTGACCGTACTGGAGCCTACATCCAACGGTCTTGGAAGTGACGCCTTTGCCATAGTGTGGGACGGCAAGGAGCTCCACGGGCTCAACGCCTCGGGACGGTCTCCCAAGGGATTGACCTTGGACATAATGCGAAAACACGGCAAGATGCGAGATGGCAAGCTGACAGTACCAACCACCGGCTGGCTGCCGGTGACGGTCCCCGGCGCTGTTTCCGCTTGGGCGGCCCTTAACAAAAGATTCGGCTCTATGCCACTATCCCGCCTCTTGGAACCAGCGGCCAGATACGCAGAAGATGGGCATCCGGTACCGCCCGTTATTGCCCACTACTGGAGTTTTGCAGAAAAGCACTTTGGGGATAATGAGGCTTTTCGAGAGACTTTCCTGCCCCAGAGCCGGGCGGTGCAGGCTGGAGAGATCTTCGCTTGTCCGGACCAGGCAAGAACACTGCGGTTAATCGGTGAGTCGGAGGGCGAGGCCTTTTACCGGGGAGAGCTTGCCGAAAGAATAGCAGATTATGCGGCCAAAACCGGCGGCTACTTGACCAAAGAGGATCTTGCAGAACACGAGCCCGAGTGGGTGGATCCGGTTTCTATCAATTACCGGGGATACGACATCTGGGAAATTCCACCCAACGGCCAGGGCATTGCCGCGCTAATCGCGCTCAACATCCTGGAGGGGTTTGAAATGGAAAGATACCCCCACCTTTCCAGTGCCCATCTGCACCTGGTGATTGAGGCAATGAAGCTGGCCTTTGCCGATGTGTACCGCTATGTTGCCGATCCGAAGTTTGCCGATATTCCCCTAGACGGGCTCCTGAGCAAAGACTATGCCAAGAAGCGGCGAAGCCTCATCAATCCCACTCAGGCCCTCCCCGCTCCTGAGCCAGGAGACCCCTTGGGTGATACGGTATATCTTTGCACAGCTGATGGAGATGGCCGCATGGTCTCCTTCATCCAGTCCAACTACATGGGTTTTGGCTCGGGAGTTGTAGTTCCAGGCACCGGTGTATCTCTACAGAATCGGGGATGCGGCTTCAGCTTAGAGGAAGGCCACCCCAACATATATGCACCGGGTAAGCGGCCCTTCCATACCATTATCCCCAGCTTCATAACAAAGGACGGGGTTCCCCTGGCAGCCTTCGGCGTGATGGGCGGCGACATGCAGCCCCAGGGACATTTTCAGGTGGTCAGCAGTATTGTGGATTACCGGCTGAATCCCCAAGCCGCCATTGATGCTCCCCGGGTCCGGGTGCTGGATAAGGGCAGGGTAGCCGTTGAGCCCACAATTAATCCCGAAGCTGTGCGAGAACTTGCCCGCCTTGGCCACGGTGTGCAGATTGAGCAAGAAATGGCCGGCTTCGGCGGCGGTCAGATGATATGGCGGGATCCGGAAACCGGTGTCTATATCGCCGGCTCTGAACCCCGTAAAGATGGACAAGCATTGGCACTGTAAAGGTATTTCATATTCAAGAATATCTGGAGGTGGTTCTTTTGATGTGGCAGCAAGCTGGACCGGAGAATACCAATGAAACCTTGGAAATTGCCGTTAAGCGGGCTAAAGCCGATGGACTACCACTGGTGATTGCCTCCAACACCGGTGCAACTGTGCACACTGCCTTGGAACTGGGAGCAGATCCTAAGTCGGTGGTTTGCGTCACCCACCATGTCGGCTTCCGGGGACCGGGAATCGATGAAATGCCGGAATCTGACCGGAAGGAGCTGCTGGAGCAAGGGGTGAAAATCCTCACCACTACCCATGTACTGGCAGGAGTAGACCGGGCGTGCCGCAACAAATTCGGCGGCATTTACCCCGCGGAGATCATCGCCAGCGCCTTGCGGATGCTGGGTCAAGGTGTCAAAGTCTGTGTGGAGATATCCATTATGGCCTTAGATGCAGGGTTAATCCCCTACGGCCAGAGGATCGTAGCTGTAGGCGGCACCCATTCTGGAGCTGATACTGCCGCGGTGATCCTTCCTGCCCACTCCAACAGTGTCTTTGATTTGAAAGTGGAAGAAATCCTGTGTAAGCCCAGCCGGTGGTAAATATCTGGCGGTGACGCCAACGGCCTTGCCACCGGCGGTGCTGCCGCCGACTGGGCTGCCCCAGGCAGTGGCGCCGCCGCCAGCGAAGAATGATCCTTAACCTTGCCAATAGGGAATTCAGGAGGAGAACCTATGAGCCAAAAACCCTTTGATTTCAAAAAGGAATACAAGGAACTCTACATGCCCAAGGGCCAACCGGTGCTGGTGGAAGTTCCTGAGATGAGCTTCATCATGGTGGACGGAAGCGGCGATCCCAATGACAACCCCGCCTTTCAAGAGGCCATTGAGGTCCTATATGGAGTAGCCTATGCCGTTAAGATGAGCAAAAAGGAACCAAAACAGCCGGAAGGATATTTCGATTTCGTAGTCCCACCCCTTGAGGGCCTTTGGTCATCAGACGGCCCCTTTTCCCTCACCGAAAGGGATAACTGGCAATGGACCTTAATGATCCGGATGCCGGATTTTGTTGACCAGGACTTCTTCCAGTGGGCGGTAGAAAAGGTGCGGTCGAAGAAGCCAGATCTGCCTGTGGAAAAGGCGAGGCTTGAACGCTTCACCGAAGGATTATGTGTTCAAATCCTCCATGTTGGCCCCTACTCCACCGAACCTGAGACAATGGCAAAGGTGACGGCTTTCATTGAACAAGAGGGTTTGATTGACCTGGTGCCCACCGGTGAAAAGCATCATGAGATCTACCTAAGTGATCCCCGAAGGTCTGCTCCAGAAAAAATGAAAACAGTCCTCCGGCATCCGGTCGCAAGAGAACTCTAGGGAGGCGGACCAATGTGCAGGATCTATGAATTTGAAGCAGAGATAAAAGAACCCCGAATATGGATGCCGCTCCTTAGCCGGCACTGGCCGTCCCCTCTAGGCTCTGCACCTTCTTGACCCACTTTCCGCTCCTTAAGCGGAAGATGCACCAGATAGACTTGGCGATAAAGTCTATCCGGAGAAAGAAGTAAACCATATAGGGAGGCAGATTCCAGGCAAAGGCAGCAAGGTAGCCTAAAGGAACGGAGAGAATCCATAGGAACAGCACATCGGCTATCATCAAGAACCTGGTATCGCCTCCACCCCGCAGGACGCCTTTGGTCATCACCGACTGGACGGCCTGGAACACCATCAGGAAGGCGATGACGGTCATCAGTTGGGTGGCGATGGCTTTAGTCTCAGGGGTGACGTTATAGAAATTCACTACATATGGTTTGAGGATATTAATCAAGATGCCGCCAAAAACTCCAATAATAGCACTTAAGGCCAGGAAGGTCACTCCTTGCTGCATAGCTTCATCATAATCACCCCGGCCCACGGTGTTGGCTGTCATTACGCTGCTGGTACTGGCCAATCCCATGTTAAAAAGG
>JAAYGR010000184.1 GCA_012727675.1 Bacillota bacterium | reverse complement strand
CCTCAGGGAACCCTGGCTAAGGTGCGGATAATTGAGGGACATACCTACGACCTGGTGGGTGAGGTTATAGATGAAAGTGGTGAGCCCTGATGCGGCCATTGACTTTGGCTACGGCAATAACCTTTGCACGGATTCTGCTCATTCCTGTGTTCATGTTTCTTGTTACAAGCCGACTGCAGTACGGAGATACTGCTGCCGCTGTCATTTTTGCCATTGCGGCCCTAACTGACAGCCTCGATGGATACGCAGCCCGGATGCGTAAAGAAGTCACCCGCTTTGGTCAGCTTATCGATCCCCTAGCTGACAAACTCTTGGTGACAGCGGCACTCTTTACTTTGGTGGAGATGGGCCGGGTGTCATCTTGGATTGCAATCATAATTGTCGGCAGGGAATTTGCTGTCTCGGGTCTTCGAATCGTGGCAGCAGTTGAGGGAGTAGTCATTCCCGCCAGTACCCTGGGCAAAGTTAAGACTGCCCTGCAGATGGTGGCAATTGTGGCACTGCTCCTTCAGTGGCCCTTCGGTCCCTTCTTGATGATACTGGCAACAGTCTTTACCGTCCTTTCCGGGGTTGAATACTTCTACAATTCCCGGGGTCTCTTTCTGGGCTGAGTCGGGCCGCCTTCTGGCAGGTATTACATGTCTTTTGGAGTCTCCTCCCATGTTATAATGCTGGCAGTGGGAGGGGGCGCCGATGGGAAAAATCAATCTTCCAGTGCTGACCGCTGCTGTAGCCATTTCATTGGCTCTACTACTCCTTGGTCAGCATTTCCTTTTCAATCAACATACCCTTCGCAGTTGGGAAGAAAGATTCGCCGATATTCCAGGGGTGGCGGCTGCTGTAGTCGATTCCACCCCTAATGGTCTGAGTCTGACTTTGAAATTGGAGAGGGAAACTGAATTAAGGGAGACCTATCCCAGGATCCTTGACTTAGCAGCCAAAGCCGGTGTTTCCTTTGATGCCATCTCCATCCAAGACGATAGGGGTCCGGTTCTGTCCCAGACCATTTACGATATCCACTACGCCATTGAAGAAGGAATAGCAACAGGCCGATTTCAGCTGATGGCAGATGCTGTAAAGGATGAACTGGCCGCTCGAGGCATAGATGACTATGAGCTGTGGGTAGATAGTGAGTTTATCTACCTGGAAATGCACTATGGGCCTGAGCAGCTTTACCAGGTATTTCGCCGCGGGAACTTTCAGCCGCGGGGAAGGGCCGTGTAGGAAAGGGTGAAGGCTGTGGAAGGATACTGGAAAGAAGTATTGGCAGGGGTAGGCATTGCAGTTGTCATCGCTTTAGCTATCTGGGGTGTAGATGTGACTCCCATATTGGTCGCTACAGGCCTTCTGATCCTTGTGCAGATGATGCTGACGGGACGCCTTGGGGGCGGCCGCAAATTGGAGACGGTGACCGTCGATGCCAAAAATGCTGTTGACTCGCCCATTACCTTTGATGATATCGGCGGCCAGGAAACCGCTAAGCGGGAACTGCTGGAGGCCTTAGAGTTCATCAGCAACAAGGATAAATGTGCCAGGCTTGGCATCAGGCCCCTTAAGGGCATACTCTTGGCGGGCCCGCCGGGAACCGGCAAGACGCTGCTTGCAAAAGCGGCCGCCAGTTTTACTAATTCTGCTTTTGTTGCCGCCAGCGGTTCTTCCTTCATAGAGATGTACGCTGGGGTAGGTGCTCAGCGCATCCGCCAGCTCTTTGCGAAAGGGCGGCAAGCCGCTGTCCAGCAGGGCAAAGAGAGCGCCATCATTTTCATTGATGAAATCGAAGTGATCGGCGGCAAGCGGGGGCGGCACAGCAGTCACTTGGAGTATGATCAGACCCTTAACCAACTCTTGGTGGAGATGGACGGCATCCGAGGAGATTCTGATGTCAGGGTATTGGTGATCGGAGCGACCAACCGTTCTGACCTACTGGACTCTGCCCTTATCCGACCAGGTCGATTTGACCGGATTGTCCGGGTAGACCTGCCGGATAAACAGGGTCGGCTCAACATCCTTAAGATCCACGCTAAGAACAAGCCTTTGGCCTCTAATGTCAACTTGGAAAAAATTGCCGGGGAAACCTTTGGCTTTTCCGGTGCCCATCTTGAAAGCCTTCTCAATGAAGCCGCCATCCATGCCCTGCGGGAGGGCTCAGACCTCATTAGAGAAAAGGACTTGCGGGAAGCGTTGGAAAAGGTGATGTTGGGGGAGAAACTTGAGCGAAAGCCCCGGGAAGATGAGCGCCGGCGGGTTGCGTATCACGAAACCGGCCACGCCTTGGTGAGCGAGCTTTTGTGGAATGGCTCGGTATCATCGGTGACAGTCACTCCCAGGGGACAGGCCTTGGGCTATGTCCGCCGCAGGTCCGATGGTGATTATTATCTTTACACCAAGCAGCAGCTGTTGGACCAGATCGCCATTGCCCTAGGCGGAGCTGTCATGGAAGAAATGTTTTTTGGCAGCCTCAGCACAGGCTCCAAGGGAGACTTCCAGCAGGCAGTGGAGGCCGCCCGCCAGATCATCGACAGCGGCATGTCGGCCCTGGGGATAATAAGCAAGGAACATGTCCTCCCTGAAGATGTCAACAGAGAGGTACAGGCGATTATCTCTGAGCAAGAAGACCGGGTACGGGAACTCTTGGCTGGAAGGCGAGCCCTGGCTGAGAGGTTAGCTGAAGAACTCTTGCAGGAAGAAAAACTATCAGGGGAGCGTTTTCGGGAACTGCTGAAAGCCAGCTAGGTTTTTCTGCCCCCTTTCCCATGGTATTGACTCCTTAACCAGAGAATGTGATAATAGTAACAAAGGAGTTATCGCGTTAGCTCAGGCTAAACAGGCCGAGGGCCAACATGGGAGGGGGGCAAGGCGGCTTCTTACCCGTAGCATGAGAAACTATGGAAATGAAGTCGCTGAATATGTGGCTATAACTAAGAAAGCTGAATACGCTATACTAATTCTCATGGATCTAGTTCTGCAGTCGGAGGACAGGTATTCAACGGCTCAGGAGATAGCTGAGAGGCAGAGAATTCCCCAGACCTTCACTCCCCAGATCATTTCAACTCTGACAAGAGCAGGTTGGATTGAAGGATTGCGGGGTCCCGGGGGCGGAGTGCGTCCCGTGGTGGATCTTTCCGATTTAAGTGTTCTGGAGGTCATAGAAACTGTAGATGGCCCCGTGATCATCACCCGCTGTCTGACAGAAGATGCTCAGATGACGTGTGAGAACCGGGGATCCTGCCCTTTGTGCAATCTCTGGGCTGAAGCACAGGAGGCCATGCTGAAGGTCTTGGAGGATGCAACCATCGGCCAGTTGGCAGAGAAAAAGCAGCAGCTTATGCTGGCTAAAACAGTCAGTTAGGAATGGTATTTGTTACGGTCTACATATATGGAACAGTTGCCGTCCCGCCAGTAGACGCACCAGTCACAGCGATAATCTTCCGATGCCATGGCAGTATTAAGCCATGAGAAACCATAGCCCTGGGCAGATGAAATGGGCTCATACTCAGTACAATGGGATGCTATACGGTGCAGTGTACTTTCATCACCCATTGAGGTCACTCACCTTTCTATAGGGCAAGTCTCAATTATAATTTGCCCAAAGCATAGAAAAATACCCTTACACGTTTAGGCGTGGCAGGGTATTTTCATATATATAATAGTATGTTTACAGGTTAGTAGCATATGATATCCCCATTTTGGATAAGTATTCTTCGTCATCCATTTCAACTGCAGTGGTGACGTAATGCGAAGGCCGGCAGCGGCTTCTTCTTGTAATCGAAGGCAAGGCGCCGCTTTGCTTTAAAGCATAGTACTCCTTGATTATGATAACCACCGAAGTAGGAACACGTTAGGCACCGGCTGGGGCTAATCTGACGATTGCGCTCGGGGCAAGTCACCTCCATCACCTCCCAAACCCATTCTAAAAACCTTGGAAAGGCAAAGTTTATGCCTAGATATTGCAGCCAATAGGGACAAGCCAAGTCCCGCATGGCGATCTAAATGTCCCGCTACTACCTTGAATTGTATAGACCGGAAGGCGGGGAGTCAAGGATTTTAGCACCAGGTAACACAAGTTTTACAGGATTCATTGATTTAGCCTGCTGGAGTCAGGGTGGAAAGGGGATTTGCAGTGTGAAAGGATATGGCTTTCACTTGCAGAATAATAGTCTCCGTGCCGTGTAGATATGCCTTAAGCTTTGGTAAGATGATTTGGAACACCGACTATTAGGAAGCTGTGGGAAAGGAGAGAAGGCACTGCCCAGGTTGTTAGGGCTTTGCTGAGAGGAAATGATAGCTGAATTAATCATGGTTGGAACTGAGCTTTTGCTGGGAGAAGTCATCGACACCAACTCAGCCTATCTGGCCCAGCGCTTAGCCGAGCTGGGGGTTGATTTATACTATGTCAGTCGAGTTGGAGATAATCGGAGGAGGATTGCCCAGCTGGTGAAGCAGGCCCATCAGCGGGCAGATCTGATAATCATCTCCGGCGGCCTTGGACCTACCACTGACGACTTAACTAAGGAAGCGGTGGCCGATGCCTTTGGATTGGAGTTGGCACTGTGCACAGAAGCACTGGCTGAGATCGAAGAGCACTTCTGCCGCCTAGGCAGGCCCATGTCTGAGAACAACAAGCGGCAGGCTTACCTGCCGGCAGGGGGAAAAGCCCTGTCTAATCCCAAGGGGACGGCACCAGGTGTGCTCTTGGAGCTGCCCGACGGGAAGGCAGTGATTATGCTGCCTGGTGTTCCAGTGGAACTTAAGGCCATCATGGAGGATTCGGTTATTCCATATATCCAGCGGAATCTGGGGGAGGAAAACCGGGCAGTTATTTATTCCAAGGTTCTCAGGTTCTACGGGTTAGGTGAATCGGCCATCGATAATATTGTTCAGGACATCATTGCAGCTCAAACCAATCCCACCATCGCACCCTATGCCGGGAGCGGTGAGGTGAGGCTCAGGATTACTGCTAAGGCGGCAGATGAATCGGAGGCCCTTCGCCTCATTGAACCTGTGGAAAGACAGCTCCTTGACCGGTTAGCGCCATACTTCTATGGTTACGGCGATGAGGGATTGGAGATAGTGGTGGCACGTCTCTTGCTGTCCCAGAAAAAAACAGTAGCTGTAGCCGAATCATGCACTGGGGGACTGATCTCCCACAAACTAACCAATGTCCCCGGCAGTTCTGGGTATTACATGCAGGGGGCTGTGACCTATAGCAATGCTGCCAAGACCGGGGTTTTGGGAGTTGATCCTGAGCTTTTGGCACAGTTTGGAGCAGTAAGCAAGCAGGTTGCCAAGGCCATGGCCGAGGGAGTAAGGCAGTGGGCCGGTACAGATATTGGTTTAGCTGTAACAGGGATCGCAGGGCCTGGAGGCGGCAGTGCGGCCAAGCCGGTGGGACTGGTGTATTTTG
>JAAYGR010000183.1 GCA_012727675.1 Bacillota bacterium | reverse complement strand
AGGTCTCTCCAGAGGTCTGTCCCGCTACAGTTTACGTGCCGAAGCACACCTGAGAGTTTGAGGCCACCAGCCCTTGCCCCTTCGGTAGGATAGAATCCTTTTTCTGCAGCGTTCATCCAGCCTTATTGGGTTTTCATTTTATGTACCTAATTATAGAAACCGGCAGTAACCAATGTCAAGGTTATTCGTGTTGCTTATATGTAAAATCACCGGGAAATCGCCATCGGCACAGGGCAGGATATACCTAGTTTTGCCCCGAAATCGTTTAATAGTGTTATTGACGCTTACTACTTACCATGGATGAGGGTGTTAATATGGGCAGTGTATCGGCAGAATACATACTGGGAATCGACTCCAGCACCAGCGGCACCAAGGCATGCCTTTGGACTTTGGAAGGTGAGCTGGCCGCCAGCGGCTCATCACCGCACTCAGTGCAGCGGCCCCATCCGGGCTGGGCTGAACAAGAAGCAAGCTGGGATAAAGCACTGACTGAGGCTTTGGATCAGCTGTTTAGTCAAACCAGTATCCGGCCAACAGAGATAGCCGCGGTGGGTATTACCCATCAGCGCCACAGCTTTGTACCGGTGGACTCCAGCTGCCGCCCCCTGGCACCTGCCATCTTGTGGAACGATGTCCGCTGTCAAGCTGAAATTGACTTTCTAGCGGAGACCATCGGCAAAGAGAGTTTGTATCAGACTACCGGGATTCCCCCTGGTCCCTGGTCCCTGGCCAAGATTCTCTGGCTCAAGGGTAATCGGCCGGATCTTTTTGCCCGGACGGATAAGTTCCTCTTGGTCCATGATTACTTGGTGTATCATCTGACTGGGAAGCTTTGCACTACCGAAAGCTCTGCCTCCGCCATGGGCTGCCTCGATATCCTGGACCGCCGGCGGTGGGCAGATTCCTTACTCGCGGCTCTAGAGATTCCTCTGAATAAGTTCGTGCCCTCCATCTATCCAGCAGGCACCCTGCTTGGGAGGATAACCCCGGTGGCGGCCAAGGCTACAGGGCTAAAGGAAGGAACACCGGTTATCGCTACAGCGGGAGATCAGGTATGCGGCTGTCTAGCTGCAGGCTTATTAAGGCCCGATCAAGTGGGTGTCAACAGCGGTACTTCTCTCACTTTCCAAACCGTAACACCTGAGCCCACCTTCGACCCAGACTGCCATTATATTCTAGAAATCAGCCCTCTGGGATGCTATGCCGCGGAAACAGTGGTTTTCAGCGGGGTATCGGACCTATGTGAATGGTACCGGAGGGTCTTCGCCGGCCTTGAGGAGCAGCAGGCTGAGCTAACAGGAGTGTCTGTCTGGGAGATTATTTTCGACGAAACCGCTGCTGTGCCGCCGGGCTCTGATGGACTAATGGTCTTCCCCTTTTTCCAAGGGGTACAGGCTCCTTACTGGTCCAACGACGCCCGGGGCATGGTGATCGGGCTGAGCACTGCCCATACCCGGCACCACGTAGCCAGGGCCATCTTAGAGGGACTAGCCTATGAGGCCCGACGGCAGATTCAGCTTCTGGAATCGGGAACCGGCAACCGCATTGAGGAAATTCTCCTATACGGAGGCGGTGCCCGCAACCAGTTGTGGTGTCAGCTCCTGGCCAGTGTCACCGGCCGCAAAGTAAAGGCCTCTGATCAGACAGAGGCCACAGCCCTGGGAGCAGCCATGTGTGCCGCCTGGGGTATAAAGCGTTTCCCCACCCTAGAGGAAGCGGTGACATCTATGGGAGCTCCCTATGAGCTTTTCTTGCCGGATCCGGCTCTATTCGCTTTCTATAACCGGCTGTATAATGAAGTGTATAAAGTCTTCTATGACCGGGTTCAGGACCTGGATGCCCTGCGCACTAGACTGTCATCAAGCCTGTGAACTAGGTCTCCACCACCCCCAGCGCCGCCCGCCCCAGTTGAGCAAGAAGTACATCAACACCAGCAGCAGACCGCTCCGGGGCCAGGGCCAGGCAATGGGGGTGATGGCTTGGGCCTGAACCAATACGTCAAAGAGGGCACCGATCCCCCAGAAGAAAGGATAGATGATGAGGACGCTTCTTGCCAGTCGGTAGGCAGTCCCGTACATGATGCCCACTAGAAACAGTTTGAAGAACTCCGTCTGAAACCCCATGTGGTGCAGGGAGTAGAAGGCAGCAGCCAGCACAATGCCCAGGACCGTCCCAAAGGCCTTTTCAAAGAGGTGGAGCTGAAAGCCGTAGAAGAACACCACTTCGAAAATGCCCGCCAACATGATATACAACCCACAGCCCAGAGTGTAGGCATCGAGGGCAACCTCCCACGGTCCCCGGCTTACCCACAGGATACCCCCAAGCAGACCTCCAAGGACTAGGTTTATCGCCAAGTAGAATTTCCAGTTCCTTAGGTGGAAGCCAAAATCTTCCCACTCCCAGCGGCGGTGGTGGATATACCAAAGGGGAAAGAAGAGACCTGCGAAAACCAGCATTCCTACATCTCTAGCAAGTATAGCGGCCAAGGGGTTGGTGCCGGAAAGCCTCCCCATCAGAGCAGAAAGGGCCAAAATGACCAGGCCAGATAAGGCGGCCGCCAGGGTATCCAAGGTGGGCCGCCAAGCAAATAGAGCTGCAGCTGGCTGCTGAAAGGTTTTCATTTATATCACTCCTGGGCTTTCGCTCCGGCTGCCCCTCCCTTCAACTCCTTGGGGCCACCGGGGAAAACATGATGCTTCGACAGTCTCGCCCACCTCCCAAGGGCGCCCCGCCAATCCCTCGGCTCACTCCAGTCCCATCACCTCTCTAGGGTCAGGTCGCTATCCAAAATCCGGCGAATCTGTCTCGTCAGCTCCGTTGGGTGATCGGCTTGGAAGATATAGCGGCCGATGGCGACACCCTTAGCCCCCGCGGTCACTGCCCCCTCAACTACGGCCAGCAGCTCATCCGCGGTATCCATCTTGGGCCCGCCGGCAATAATCACGGGAATCCTGACAGCTTCCACCACCTGCCGGAAGCTATCTGGACTGCCGGTATAGTTCACTTTGACAATATCTGCTCCCAGTTCTTCTGCTACCCTGGCAGCGTGGGCGATTTTCACCGGGTTATATTCATTTTCCTTGATGCCGTCCCGCACATACATCATAGCCACCAGGGGCATTCCCCAGTTGTCACATGCCTCAGCCACTTGCCCCAGCCCCTTTAACATATTTGCTTCCTGGGGGCTACCTAAATTGACGTGAACTGAAACAGCCGTTGCTCCCAGCTTGACGGCATGCTCGGCTGTACTCACCAGCTCCTTGCTGTTGGGGTCGGGAGCCAGATCCGTTGATGCAGAAAGATGCACGATCAGCTCCCAATCCCCTTCCCCGGCCTCAATTAAGTGCCTCGCTTGCCCTTTGTGGACCAAGACGGCATCGGCTCCACCCGCGGCAACCTGTCTTGCTACAGCTAAGATATCCCCCAGTCCCGGCACTGGTCCCACAGACACCCCATGATCCATAGGCACAATCATGGTCCTCGGGGAATGCCGGAACAGCCTTTGCATGCGGAGCTGTTTTCCTCTCACAATCCTCTCCCCTATCTTTCTAGAATTGTCTCTCTTACCTTAAGACCCACGTGGCGCCCCGGCTGGTCCAGATAACCCATGAGCTCATCACCGGGGGATACCAGTGTAGCATTCTTGGGCTTGCCATCAGCCCCCATCACCCGGATGTGCCAATCATCTTGAAGGATAACATTGATGGGCTGACCTTCAATGTGGCCTTTAATCAAGAGCAATGGACGCACTTCTGTCTTGACCCGGCCAACCACCACTTCCCGCACTTCCCCTGATGTGCTCACAGCCATTGCCCGGCTGCCCGCCTCTAAGTCCGTGATATACTCCACCTTGTCATCGAACATCCATACATAGGAATGGACTGCACCGGCATTGACCCGGAAAGGCCGGAGGTTCATATGGGGCAGAAAGTGGGTTTCTGAACATACCAGAACTCCGCCGGTGGAGGTTGACCCCACCAGCATCCCTTCATCTTGACCGAGAAGGTTGGTGGTGTCTATGCAGCCCCGAAACCCCATCCCGATGTGCCGAACTTCCTCCACCACCAGCGGCATCAGCCGTATTTTCCTCCGATCGGTCTCCAGCAGATAGCTGTTGACCTTCATGATCTCCCCTATATCCGTTGTTGAAAGCAGCACCCCATCACTACCCCGTTCCATGACACCAAAGGCCACCAGCATATCCTCTAAAGTTGCCTCCCGCTTTAGCAAGATGGTGTCGCTGTCCTGCAGCCTGGCAATGATCAGTTCCAAGGGTATATTTGTGGGAAGGTCGAACTCCACCACTGCATAATCGGCCTTTCTTGCCGTAACCCAAGCTGCCTCCAAGGCTTCACGGTCATCAATACTAAGGAAAATACAGGTTGGGTGTCCCAGGTCCTTGGCCTTGGCCAAGAGCTCCGGCTGGGTGGACATGACGATATCTCCACGGTCTAGGCCCTCTAACTCTGCCGCCCCATCTACCTCTACCACCCAACGGGTTCCCAAGGGCAAATTCAATTGATGCCTTTGTTTACGCTCAACCACCACTGTCCGCAAGGCTGAACTAGCCAGCACGCTCCAGAAATCATGGTTCTCTGAACTGATACCTCTGCCATCTAACCAGACTACTTGCTTTTTTCCTTGTTCAAGTACTTCCATGTTTTCTCCCCCCTACTCCCTGTCAGTTACCTTCACCCTACAAACGCAGGCTCTTCTGGTACGCCTTCAACTTCAATTCTTCCGCCGAAAAGATATACCGGGGTTTGCCTACTTCACCGATGCTCAGCAGCTCCTCAGGATCATAAAAGGTTCCCGGAGGAACAAGGGTGAACTGCAGGGGAATTTGATAAAGCTCCTCCAGTGCCCCAATCCTCTTCCCCAAGTCGTTGTGGTCCAGCTGATCGCTTTCCACAACGAAGTGGAGTCCCCACGGTTCCAGGGGGCCGGCTGCCCACAGACCCTTGGCCGAGATCCCATCCACCATCTCCTCTAAGTCCCAGAGATCGAATAGTCTATCTCCCACCTGCAGGCAGCTTTCTCGCCTCCCCCGCACTTCTAACCGATAGCCGGCACCGCAAGGGCAGCTTTCTTGAAACAGCCTCACCCTATCCCCCGTCCAGTAGCGGATGATAGGTGTTGCCCGGCGTTTTAGAGTTGTAATTACCAAGTAACCTAATTCCCCCAGCTCTACTGGAGTGGTGCGGTCCTCATCTAGGACTTCAAAAGCAAAATGATCAACTAGAGGGTGGAGCTTCCCGAAGGGACACTCCATGGCTGCTGCCCCTACCTCCGTCATTCCGTAGTTATCGAAGACAGGTACCTGCCAAAGCTCTTGAATCACTTCCCGGCGCCGGGGAGTTAAGGTTTCCCCTGCAGTACAGATGGCCCGCAGGTGGGGAAAGTCTTCTCCACGAGACAAGCCCACAAGCTCAGCGGTCCGGGCCAAGAGCAGGGCCTGCAGGGGCAGAGCCGCCAGCACTGTTACTTCCAGACTCCGCATCATACTCACCACATCGGCATTATCGTCCAGGTCTTCTTCAGTCAGCCAGATGGAAACCGGTTTCCCTGTCGTTCCGAAGGATTCAAAGTAAACAGCCGTCTCGCTCTTAGGCACTGCCAGAAGGCCAAAGGGTGAGTAGTCTCTGAGATCCGCCTTTGTCGTCAAAGGGATCGAGGTCAGCTCCGATACGGAAGTCAGCGATCTAGCCGGCAGCCTTCCCTGATAAAAAGGAGCCTTCCTGGCGTATTCTAATATCCCGTTGATTGATTGAACATCACCGCCAATGACCATTTTTCCACGCCCCTTTGACGGCTAAGATTTGACCAGTTCCAAGATGTTCCCGCCGAGGATACGCTCCCGTGCATCATCCGAGATATTTAGTGCCAGAATCTTGGCCAGCTCTGCCTTCGGATGGGATAGGGGAAACTCGCCGCCGAAGATCACCTTGCCGGCCCCCGCCCTCTCCACCGCCTGTTTGATGGTAAGATAGCTGCCGGTGGAGGTTTCCAAGAAGAAGTTGTCAAGCTCAACTGCGGCCTGGAGCGCATCCTGATCAGCTGGGCCAAACCCCATATGACCCAAGATGAAAGTGGCCTGGGGAAACTTTCGGGCCAAGGACACAAAGCGTTCAGTTGATGCGCCGGGATTGTATAACACATGGCTGTATAGGGGCAGACCGTAATCCCCACAGATGGCTGCCAGCTCTGCCACTGCTTTGCTGGCAAAGGAAAACTGATGGCTCATGGGGGATAGCTT
>JAAYGR010000182.1 GCA_012727675.1 Bacillota bacterium | reverse complement strand
AGTGGGGGAGTGCGTTGCCCCCGTAAAACCTGGCATGTCAGCCGCTTTGTCTGCAGACTATTCTGAAATTTCTCGGCATTATGCGAATTTCCTTTAAAATTTCCTGGCTCCTGTTTTTTGGACCCTTCCTCGGTTGTCGGGCAGTGTTCATTCTTTGACAGCCCCAGTTCTGAATATCTGCAGGGTCTAGATGAGCTCAGGGTTTATGCGGGAATCCCGCTAGAGGCTGTCTAGGCACAAAAGAGAGGAACCATTGGGCTCAGTGGGGTCTTGTGTAGACAAGAGATTCCGGCCTGGACTCAGAATGAGTCGGCAACATGAGTCGGCAACTAGGGTCCAAGTGAGAGAGACGATATGAGGACAATGGGCAAACAGGGCATCGAACCACCGGATCTTTCGAGCAGGGAAAGCCGGCCTGGTTGATGCCCTGAGAGTGATTCACTCATCAGCAATGATGAGATCCTCTGGGTCCTTGCATGTGCTTGCCAATGGGATTGATCTAGTCTGGTGCAGGATGCTGCTGAATACTACTCCATATACTCGCTTATAACATCTCGGGTAATCTCCCCAATGGTCTCTGCTATCTCAACCGGAATGGACTGCAGGGTGGGGAGGGTAATCACCCGGCTGCAGACATCCTCTGTTACTGGACACTCGAACGGGCCCTCCAGATGGGCAAACACTGGGCTGGCGTAGAGGGGCCTTGGATAAGCTACTCCCACCGGTACCCGTTCTTCCCGGAGGTGCTGGACGATCTCATCCCTACGCTCGGCAAGCCGGCGGGGGAGGAGGAATGAGTAAACATGAAAGACGCTCCAGACATCGGGGTTTTCGCCGGGGAGCTGTAAGTCTAGATCAGACAGTGCCTTGGTGTAAATGGCAGCTCTTTCCCGGCGCATCTCATTGAACTTATCTAGTTTCTTTATCTGGACCACCCCAAGGGCAGCCTGCAGTGCCGGCATCCGGTAGTTGAATCCCAAGCGCTTGATGATTCCCCAATTTTCCTCACCTTGGTGGCGAATCATGCGGCAGAGCTGAGCCAACCTTTCATTTCCGGTGGTTATCATCCCGCCTTCGCCGGTGGTCATGTTTTTCGATTCGTAAAAACTAAAACAAGTAAGATCTGCCAGGTTTCCTACCCGCGCGCCTTTGTACTTGGCTCCATGGGCTTGGCAAGCATCCTCGATCAATACCAGACTATGCTCGGCAGCCAATTCCCGCAGCGGATCCAGGTCGGCGGGATGCCCGAACATATCTACTGCCAAGATAGCCTTGGTCTTGGGAGTGATCTTGCGGGCAGCATCCTCCACTGATATACAGAAGGTTTGGGGGTCAATATCGGTAAAGACGGGGACAGCCTGCTGCTGCAGGATAGGACCCACGGTGCCGATGAAAGTAAAGGCCGGCACAATAACTTCGTCTCCCAGACCGATTCCGGCAGCTGCAAGGGCTGTATGTAGGGCAGCTGTACCGGAATTTACGGCAATAGCAGCGGGAGCCTCCACGTAGGCAGCGAAGGCATCCTCGAACTCTGTCACCAGGCTGCTGCTAAACTGGGTCAGCCGCCCACTTCGAACAACCTCGCTTACCATTTCCACTTCGGCCTCATCAAACAGCGGACCAAAACGCAGGCCCTCCGGCAGTCGCTTGCTATGTTTTTTCATACCGGTACCTCCTATAAACACAGCCTGTCCCCGTCAGGCTGCGGCACTGCCGCCAGCTTCCTGCCGGGGAAGTATTGGATTTAGTATTTCTTTCTATACTGCAATCTACATCCCTGTTTGTTCTTGGTGACTTGGCCCGGGTAGTGAAGCAGGAAAACACTGGGCTTTATGTTAACCCTCTCGGTATAATGGATATAAATGGCTACAAGGGGTAGCTGCTCTAGAACTTATACTTAGCTAGAAGAGGTGGGGGAGATCAAAAGTGATGTGGAAAGATAAATACAAGATCGGAGTCGAGCTGATTGATCACCAGCACCAGGAGCTTTTCGGTCGGGTATCCAACTTCCTGCAGGCTGTTCAGAGTGAGGGGCAGTGGGAAGAGAAACTGGAGCATGTAAAGTCCACCATGGAGTTTATGCAGAACTATGTGGTGGAACATTTTGAGGCTGAGGAGCAGTTTCAACGGGAGATCAACTTCCCGGAGTATGAGAACCATAAGCAAGTCCACGATGACTTCAAAGCCACGGTCAACGACTATGCTCAAACCTTTGCTCAAGAGGGTTACAGCCAGGAGCTGGTGCAGGAATTTGGTGCCAAGCTGATGACGTGGCTGATCATGCATGTAGCAGCTGCTGACCAAAGGATTGGGGCGTTTGTCCGGAAACAAGGAGGCACATATTCATGAAGGCTGCATACATCCAACCATTTTATAAGGCGACTAGAGACGTCTTTCGGATTATGATGGACGTTGAAGTAAAAAGGGGCGAACTGAGATTAGCGCAAGACTTGATCCCCAGCAAAGAGGCCAATGTGATTATCGGCACCACAGGAGACTTATCCGGCTCAATTCTGTATAGTTTCCCCAAGGATATGACCCTAACCATGGTCAAGATTATGTCGGGAATGGAGTTAAAGGAACTAGATGGCTTTGTTCTGTCCGCCTTGGGAGAGGTGGCCAATATTATCAGCGGGAATGCTATGACGTACTTGAATTCCGAGAATTACAGGTGCGATATTTCCCCTCCACACGTAATGCTTGGAGCAACGCATACCTTGTCGATGGCAACCGATGTCGTGCTGGTGATCCCTATGGTGTCGACCATTGGCGACTTTGACATCAACGTCTCCCTTAGGGAAACAAATAAGTAGCTTAAGTCCCACCCCCTCGAAACTCTGGGGGGGGTGTAATTTTCCCTGGGTCAGTAAGGCATACTTCTAACAGGATTTTTTCCCCGTGAAGGGAAATTGTAAAAAAGATCCAGATTAGTTGTCAAGCACCAAGGATTGAGTGGGGTGGTACCATGGCAGCACTTGAAGAGATCATGACCTGGACTTTTGTGCGGGAGACGGAGGTTCCGCCGGAGGTAAACGAAATCCTAGTGGATGGGGAGGAGCCGCAGGCGGCGTATATGACTATACGGGATGTGGCTGTTATTACCAACAAGCGGATTATTATAGCTGACCGGCAGGGGCTCCGGGGCAAGAAGGCAGAGGGCTATACCATACCGTTTAGGTCCATCGTGATGTACTCCAGTGAGAACGCCCATGGTATCTTGGATTTTAATGCAGAGTTGGAGCTTTGGACACGGGTGGGAAGGTTTAAGCTTAATCTGCAGAAAGGGATAGACATTCGGAAAATTGACCGACTGATAGGCCAGTACATACTGTAAGTCAAAGATGGGGGCATAGGGGTTTCTCAGGGTAGAACCCTGATACTTATAAAAACCGGGAGGGGAGACAATGGCCATAAAAGTTGGTATTCAGCTGTATTCGGTACGGAATTCTCTCATGAAGGACCCCTTTGGGACCTTGGAAAAGCTAGCAGAGATAGGGT
>JAAYGR010000181.1 GCA_012727675.1 Bacillota bacterium | reverse complement strand
TACCTTTAGATAATCAAGGCAGCTGCAATAGTAGTTGCCACCAGCCCTGCGACTACCGGTATCAGATTCCGCCTGGCCACGTCAAAGGGGTCAACACCGCAGATAGCTGCAGCCGGTAAAAGCGCCCAGGGCACCAGAGTTCCGCCCCCGACCCAAATGGCTGCAATCTGTCCTAGGGCAGTCAAAGTGGCGGTCCCGTATCCTATAGCGGTACCGAAGAGTTTTGCTACAGAACCGGCAAGAGAGATACCGGAAAAACCGGAACCATCCAGTCCAGTAATGGCTCCAACCGTTGTGAGGGTGACAGCTCCAATTCCGCTGTTGAGGGGCGCAACACTGGCCAAAGCTATCCCTAAGTCATTGACAAGGCCCTGGGAGCTGGCCGGAAGTCCAGTACCAATGATTTCAAAATAACCGGCATCACCCAAGTAAAAGAAAGCAGCGATGGGAATCACTGGACCAAACACCCGGAACCCAAATTGAAATCCTTCAATGAGATACTCGGTGATCTTCTCCAGCCCTCGATTCCTATGGGTAAGCATGGAGACCAGCAGCAGAATGATAACAGCTGTGCCGCCTACTAGGGCAGTGGCCTCGCCTCCCTGGAGTCCAGCGACAATCATCACCACAACATCAATGGCAAACAAGATTAGAATCAGCAAGGCCAGCCGTTTCCGAAGGGAGGGTGGAAGGCCAAATTCACTGTTATTTGATATGCTCGGTAAGCTTGCAGCATCGGTAATCTCAGAGCTCTCTACCCGTAGTGTTCCCCTCTGAAGGTCACGCCGCAGGAGCCAAAATGCCACAACGGTGGTCACGATACCACAGATAAACACCAGGGGAACACTAGCTGCGACCACTTCTCTTACCGCCAGCCCAGCAGCATCAGCTGTGAGCTTCGGGGCGCCTTGGATGATGAAATCACCTGAAAGTGCGATGCCGTGTCCGAACAGATTCATGGCTATAGCCACACCGATGGCCGGCAGCCCTACCTTCAGCGCCACCGGGAGCAGTACCGCTCCAACTAGCGCCACAGCCGGCGATGGCCAGAAGAACCACGATATAACCATCATCACTATCCCAATAATCCAATATGCCATAGTCGGCGTCTTGATCAAGCCGGCCGCGGGAGCAATCATAGCATCACTGATTCCCGAGGCACTTAGGACTTTGCTCATTGCGATGATGACTGAGATAATCAAAATGGTTCCCAGCAGTTCGCTGATGGCATATACAAAACTGGTGAAGACGATACTCACCGCTTGCGGCAAAGACCCAGTGGCTATTAATCCCAGCACTACGATGCCCGTAACACAAATAAGGGTTGTGTCCCGGCGCATAACCATCACAATCACTATGCCTAGAATAAAAGCTAAATATACCCAATGTAGACTCGATAGCTCGATGGACATGCTTTGACCTCCTTCTCTACTCCGGTGCAGTGGTAGACTATGCATCAGCAGCTAAGGAGGTTCGGACGAGGGAAATCAGTGCCTAATTACACAAGTCCATGGCGGTAAGCGTAAACTGCCGCTTGGGTGCGGTCGGAGAGTTCTAGCTTGCTGAGAATGTTGCTTACGTGGGTTTTTACCGTCTTTATCCCGATATGGAGATTATCAGCTATTTCCTGATTGCTCAGGCCAGCGGCGATTAGTGTAAGCACTTCCCGTTCCCGTTCTGTGAGACGTAAATGAGGGAGGGCATCGTTGTGCCGTTTTTCTACCAGTTTCTTGGCAATATGAGGGTCAAGAACAGTCTGACCTTGGGCAACACTGAAAATGGCTTGGGTAATCTCAGCAGCAGCCGCTGTCTTCAGCAAATAACCTGCTGCCTCTGCCTCCAGTGCCCGGTAGATAAGATCATCTTCAGCGAAACTTGTTAAAGCGATCACCTTCACCTGGGGATTACTACTTACTATGGTCTTAGTGGCTTGGATCCCATCTACCCCTTCCATAACTAGATCCATCAGAATCACATCAGGTTCTAGCTTGGCAGCCGATTCAATGGCAGCTGCACCGTCAGCCTCCTGCCCCACTACTTCAATAGCCGGCTCAGTCTCCAAGTAACTGACAAGCCCCAAGCGGACCATCTCATGGTCATCCACTACCAACACCCGGATCTTCTCTTTGGCCAAAGCCCACCACCTCCCCTTTTGGTGATCACAATCTCGGCACCTGAACACTGATTCTAGTTCCCCAGCCGGGAACCGATACTATCTTCATTTGACCACCGCACTCCTGGGCCCGTTCCTGCATGGCAGTAAGACCCAGGGAAACCCTGCGGTTCAAGGCTTCCTTTAGATCAAATCCGACACCGTCATCGACAATCACTAGACGAATTACATCCGCCTCTTGATAAAGGCGTACCTCCAAATTCTCAGCCCGGGCATGGCGCAGGCTATTGGTGACAGCCTCTTGGAAAATACGAAGGAGGTTAGCAGCCGTCGAAGGAGATAGCTCAAGGTTCTGCTCAAGCTCAGTCCGGCAAGTTAATAAACCCCGAGCTTCTATTTCAGACACCAATGATTCGATGGCACTTGCCAGCGGCTCTTCCTCAAGTTCGACTGGACGGAGCTGCAGGAGAAGTGCTCTCATTTCCCTTTGTGCTTGCTTTGCTGTATCTTCGAGACGCTGCAGGCTTACCTCAACCTGATCAGGGCTAGAATGGAGCTGCCGTCTAGCTGCTGCGGCCGTCATTGCTAGGGCAAAAAGCTGCTGGCTTACCGCATCATGAAGCTCCCGGGCTAGACGCTGCCTTTCCGCCAGCATACCTGCCTCCCTTGCCTGGGTTACCAACTGCTCTTTTTCATCAGCCAATCTCTGCAGACGGCGGGTCTGATCCTGCCACTGGGCAGCCATCCGGTTAAGCTGATGCCGGAGCTGATCTGTGATGCGCACACCCCATTCCTTCCAGCGATAGTGCAAATTGCCTTCAGTGAGCACCCTCACACCGTACCGGATCTCATCCAGATCTTTCCGTAAAGCCCTGCTGGATTCATATTCAAGCCACAGGCCCACTACAGAACCGGCGGCAATTCCCAATGCCAAAAGAACCACCCACACAAGGGGATTGAGCAGCCAATCCCGATAAGTACCTCCGTAATGGAACAGTATTATTGCAGCGGCACAGACTACCGCGGCAGCTGCTCCCCCGGTAAGCCCAACTCTAAGCACTGCCTGCCCGTGCAGTCTTTTAAACATGCCGGATCACAACATCCCCCATCTTGATTTCAACAGACATCTTTACCCGTCTAGTCGCAGCAGCATAATCAGGGCTGCTCCACACAATATCACGGCTGATCCCGCTGGCCTGAACATCGAAGATAGTGAGATCACCTACACCGGTATGGGCATGGACTGATACCGCCAGATCAGTAGGAACCAGTACTTCAATTTCCCCGGCGCCGAGGCTAAATTCCAGCACCACCTCTCGGTTGGGCACTATTGCTTGGGTGAGATCTAGCCGCAATTCACCTGCCATCATGGTATAGAGAGTATCATCTAGGGCAAAGGGACTTTCTCCATAGTACACCTCCCCCGCAAAGGAGGAGATGACCTGCTTACCTTTTGGTCTGTCACCGAGCAAGGCAATTCCCAGATAGATCAACAAAAAGGCAGTGCCCAACCTCCAGAAGGAGACATTTCCCTCACCCAGCCAACCGAGGTTCCGGGCAACCAGGAGCACTCCCAGTGCCATTAGCGCTATGGGTCCAACCTTAGCTCTGACCGGCACTGTCCTACCCATCTGGATAAGATGGGACACCCTGGCTGCTTTCTGCACTCCCCACATAACCAGGAGCACTGGCCAGTAGACTATGATCAATCTACCAATACTCAAGTCAACAATTCCCAAGGCATCAAGTAGTAAGCCGCAGCCTAAGGCAATTGCAGCCAAAGCCCATACCCGCATGGATTCCACACTCGCTACCTCCCCTCGACTGTATTCGGTCTAGGTCCCTTTGACACCTGCAGTAACATAGGGGATAGGAGTCGCGGCAGCAGATTAACCATCCGCCGCTGGTTCACCTCTGTAATAGCATAGTTCACCCCTGCAAGAGCACAATGGTTCTGCAAGAAGGTTTACAGCCCTCAACCTGCAGCCTTAAGCCTAGAAGGACCAATAAGATCAGTATATATGGATGATATATTTTAGCAGAATGGACCGGGGTAGGATTTTGTCTCCAACTTTAGACTGAAAGAGGATACCGAAGGAAAAGGCATGGGCAGAGCAGGATACAAGCGAGAGCTTATGTGGAGGCTGTTGAATGGGAACTATGGGAGAACAAAGCTATACTAGATCCAGGTAAAGTATAAGTAGCTATGAGCACCCCGACGGATAGAAACAGTAAGTAAAAAAATGGCTCCCCGGGTTGGACTCGAACCAACAACCACCCGGTTAACAGCCGGGTGCTCTACCATTGAGCTACCGAGGAGCGAAAATTTCCTGGCAACGTGCTACTCTCCCACCGGGTCGCCCCGGCAGTACCATCGCCGCTGGAGGGCTTAACTACTGGGTTCGGGATGTAACCAGGTGTTTCCCCTCCGCTATTGTCACCAGAAAAG
>JAAYGR010000021.1 GCA_012727675.1 Bacillota bacterium | reverse complement strand
GACCAGGCTGATGGTTACACCCACAAGCCCAATGGTCATCGATACCCTTGTCCCGTAAATCACCCGACTGAAGATATCTCGTCCCATACGGTCGGCTCCAAAGAGGTACATTGGTGAGCGACCATCCTTGGGCCCGATCAGTCGGCGATCAAGCTCAAAGATGTTCCACAGTTTATACGGCTCACCTTTCACGAAAAATCCTACCGGGATGATATTCGACTCGTCGATGGTAAAACTCCGTCGGAGAGCAACAGGGTCAACCTTACTGATATAACCATGAACGTGGGGCTGGAACTTCAGTCCATCCTCTGTACGCAAGAAGAAGTGCAACCTCTGCGGTGGAGCATAAGTGTATCGAGCCGAATACTTATCGGACGGATACGGTGCTAGGAAATCAGCAAACATAGCTATTAAATAGATACAGATAACTACAACGCCTGCGACCATAGCCAACTTGTGTTTGCGGAACTTCCACCACATCAATTTCCACTGTGAAGCTACCTCTACCCGATGGGCTGTCTCTACCGCTTCTGATGGCTGTGGTCCCTCCGTATTCTGATTAGGCAAAGTGATCCCATTTTCTGCTGTCATGTTACTCATCTCCTTTACTGATACCTAATTCTGGGATCCAGCCAAGCAAGAAGGATATCGGATACCAAAGTACCGATTAGTGTCATAACACTGAGCATTAGAAGGAAACTACCGGCCAGATACATATCCTGCGCCATAAGAGCTCTCAAGAGCAGCGGTCCCGTGATAGGCAGACTCAGTACAACTCCCACAACGGTAGAACCCGACACTATCTGCGGGAACAGCCAGCCTATCCCACTGACAAAGGGGTTAAGTGCGATCCTCACCGGGTACTTCAGCAATAACCGCCACTCCGGCATTCCCTTGGCCCGTGCGGCTACCACATACAGCTTGCCTAGTTCATCCAAAAGGTTGGCCCGCATAACTCGAATCAATCCCGCGGCACCAGATGTACCTAGTACAATCATTGGTATCCACAGATGACTGATGAGGTCCTTAAGCTTCGCCCATGACCAAGGGGCATCAACATACTGGGGAGAGAACAGACCACCCACATTTTGTCCAAAGTAGCGAAAGGCAATATACATCAGCACCAATGCCAACAGGAAGCCCGGAATAGCCACACCGATGAACCCAAAGAATGTAGCTATATAGTCACCAATGGAGTACTGCTTTACTGCTGAGTAGATGCCTATAGGGAAGGCAATAATCCATACGAAAAGCATAGTACTCACCGATACAATCACTGTTAGCCCTAACCGCTGCCAAATAAGGCCGCTCACCGGCCGCTGCCACTCAAAGGATTGGCCGAAATCTCCCCGCAGCAGAATCCCGCTCACCCATTTCCAGTACTGCACGTATATGGGCTGGCCTAGGCCGTACCGCTGCTGTAATGCGGCCAACTGGGCAGCATCCACTTCCACACCCTGATCCCTTAATCCAGCCACCATAGAGGTCAGATAGTCTCCTGGGGGAAGCTGAATTAGGATAAAAGACACTATAGAAATAGCGATCAGGGTCGGAATCATATACAGCAATCGACGAATGATGAATTGAAGCATGCTATCACTCCCTTGGCAGGTTGAAACAACCTAGAAATCAATAGCCAACACTTCGTGTTCCAATATAGAAGGAACTGTTGTCTCTAGATAACCATCGGAAATGCGATACTGCAGTTTTTCTTCACTTTTCAAGAGCTTAACATCTTTCACTGTCAATCCTTCCGGCAGCCTCACCTTAACGTCTTGGGCTCCTACAGCGATGAGTTCTCGTATAGGCCCTTTCATCATCATCGGGTTAGTTAGGTTAACCATGTGTACCGTCATGGAATTAGCCTGCCGCCAGATGGTAACATCCAAAACCCCGGGGCCTGACACTGTAACTGGGCTTGGTTCGTTGGTAGCCCAGACTACAGCATTCCTGAGCAGCTTACCGTGGTCAACACAGAGAATCTCCCAGAAAATCCGATCAATATTCCATGGGAAGTAAACAACTCGACCTTCTCCAAAGTCCCGTAAATGGACTTCCGGGATGTTTGTCTTGTCCTGTCTTGGATATACTTCTTCCATAGGCAGGTCGGGATACGTAGGAATCAGGGTGATAGGCACCTCAGGGAATTCCACAGTAGGTCTTACTTCTAACCGATATGTGCCGTTGATAATTCGCTCAGTGTTGTCTATTCCATCAATAAGTGGATGTACAGCACCGGTTACTTTATCCCGTTCCAACCGAAGGTAGGAATTCTGCATGGGGCCAGGTGTATGCTCTACATAGCTTACCCCAAACAGATCGGCCAACCCAAAATCGGACCTCTTTCTACCCCATTCATCATAAAGCGAGGTCTCATAAGTAGCTATTATGCTGCCGCCTCTTTGGACAAATTGCCGCAGCTGCTCACATTGCTCGTCTGATAGAGCGGCGATATTCGGCAGAATGATGGTCTTGAAAGGCTTTAGGTGCTCTTCATCCAATAGTCGATCGTGAACCATTTCAAAGGGAATACGAGCTTCAACTAAGGCATGATAGAATCCTAGAATATGATCCTCTACCTTCTTCTGAGCCTCGGGACCACCGTAGTAAGCAGCGGTCTGCTGGGAATACACCATAGCCACCCGGGCCAAAGGAGCCTCGTTGCGCAAGTATGGCTCTACTTTAGCTGCCCAGGTATAGATATCTTCCACCACATCAAGCCAGCGATGGTCATACAGCTTAGCACCGAACTTGGTCCACCACGGCCGTAAACCATTGGCTATGCCATCTGCTACCCACATCCGGATCTCTTCACCGTGCTGGACAGAATCTTTCCATCGGTAGGGCTCTTCCAAACCTACGCTGAAAATGCCGCCAATGGCCTTCTTTCCAAGGGTGGAGCGGAGCTCTTTACCATTCTTGCCGTTGGCCCACGGCGCCGCTAGGCCCCGTCGGGCCTGCCTATCCGCAAACAGTGTTTCGGCTCTCCGGCCAATCTCGGTCATATCAAGATCGCTTAAGGCACCACCACCGGAGTTGGGAATGAACCGGGAGTGGGGATTGATTTTCCGAAGCTCGCCCTCCCAAAGGTCATAGAGTTCAAACAGCCGCTCTTGCCGCCAGACTAGGTACTTTCTGAAGGCTGGATCATCAGGGTCATTAGAGCGGGGCAGGTCCATGCCGTAGGCTTCTCGGAAATTGCGCCGACAGTGCTCACAATAGCACATACCGGATCCGGCCCATCGATTAGCAAAAATCGCGTCAACATCATACATGGACATGATTTCGTTATTTACTTGGGTCATGAATTCAAAGTTATAGGGCCCTAACGCACAGGTCACCCACAATTCCGGCATGGCCCAATGCTTTCTTGGGTTACCTTCGATATCAACCATGGCCCAATCCGGATGTGCTTCGTAAGCATCATTATGGATGGCGTGGGGATCGGTACGGGCGATCACAACCATCCCCATCTTGCGACATCCTTCTACCAGGTATCCGAAGGGGTCGGAATCCCCAAGATATTTACTCTTATAATGAAAGGGAATCTTCGTGGGATAAAAGGCCATGTAACCACCGGCACTTAAGCAAACGGCGTCCGACTTGATACGACGAAAATAGTCCAACCAAAAATCACAATCGATGGTGAGGGGATCGTCTTCAACTAGAGTCAATTGCGACCAACGCATTGGCTTGTCAAACCAATTCTCCACAGTGGTTCTACAAATATTGTCTCCGTTGATCATGTGGTCCCGCATTCTATCCTACCTTTCATTAATTGATGGAACGACAACTATGATGTGGAGCATAAGGATTTGGGGTGGGTATGGGGCAGTCCCCATACCCACCTTCTTTCTCAGTCACTTACACAGCCCGACATCCCTGTATCCTAATCCAATGCTTATTCGTAGAAGTACAGCTGAGGATTAGTAGGTGCTGGATGCGGATATATCCAGGACCACGGCAT
The DNA here is from genome assembly GCA_012727675.1 of Bacillota bacterium. Taxonomy (GTDB): domain Bacteria; phylum Bacillota; class Limnochordia; order DTU087; family DTU087; genus DTU087. The sequence continues at coordinate 8,500 of JAAYGR010000021.1, read as the reverse complement.
GGTGTCTGGAACGTTCCGCAGCCGCTTATTGGCAATTCCATAGTTGTCAGGCTCAGTGGTTATACCTATGTGGTAGAACACGTCCGCGGCCAGGTCGAGGATTTCCTCCATTATGACCTTTTGCTCTGCCGGATCACCAGTGACCAATAGTTTATCGTACAGCTCATTCTGACGCTTGACTTCCTCTGGCGGCTCCTGCGGCTCAATAGCGGTAGGCATGTCTGGGTTATCCCTCATGGCTCTCCAAACCTGCCAGGCCCGAGCATAGAATGCATTTCCGTCCATGGGCAGCCAGTACCGAGGATCCAGGTAAACCACCGCACCGGTACCGCCACCGAACTTGTGGATAGTGGCATCGTGCTCAGCATTTTCACGTACCCGCACTTCCCACAGAGAACGGTCCATGGTTCGAACCTGCACGTCAATACCTACCTGCTGCCAATAACCCCGCAGCAGTTCGGCAATGTCGATGAACATTGGTCTAGCAGCATCGATCTCGAATACTATGGTGATCCGCTTGCCATCCGGACCTAAGCGATAGCCTTCTCTATCCCTCTGGGTGAAACCAGCTTCGTCTAGATACTGGTTGGCTAGATCTACATCATATTCGGTGTACTGCTTCGCCATCCGCTCATTGTACAAGTCGGACTCTGGACGAGGAGCCACCTGATGAGGTTCACCTTGACCAACATACACCAGGTCAATGATCTCTTCACGGTCAATGGCATGGGACAATCCTATTCTGAACTTCTTGTTTTGGAATATCTCCCGTTTAACCGGATCTGGATGGGTCATGTTCAGCATAATTACTGCATCATTGGGCATGGTGGATGTGGTTGTGAACATCCTATAGCCGCCCCGCTCCTGGTTATCATAGACAACAGGCTTATTTGCCGGGGTAGCAAAGTACTGGTCAATCATGTCCATCTGACCGCTCAGTACCTGCAGCAGCAATACTTCAACGTCAGAGGGCATCTCATAGACGATGCGATCAATGTAAGGCAGCTGATTGCCGGCAGGATCTACTTTCCAGTAATATGGGTTGCGCACTGCGATGGCACGAGATGCATCACCCTGGCCAGGAGCTAGAGTGAAGTACCAAGCATGGATGGTTGGGCAGCCGGTGGTGCGATACCAGGGCTCACCAAAAATACCTCCCTTGGCTTCAAACAACTCGACCCAGTTGGAGAAACCTTCATCTCTAGCGAGCTTGTCGACATCTGGATTGTAGTCCTCATGGAACTGGCTCAGATAGTGCTTGGGAAAAGCAACTGGGTTGCCGAAGTTGACATCTGCCATCTGCAGTAGGAACAAACCGTTGGGCGTATCAAACTTGAATTTAACGGTGTAGTCGTCAATTTTCTCTACCACTACAGGCTTACCGCCGTGTACCCATGGTGCTGCCTGAACCGGAGTAATTTCCGGATTCATAAAGACATCTTCATACCAGAACATCACGTCATCGGCGGTGAAGGGATGGCCATCGGACCACTTCATGCCCTTTCTCAAGAAGAAGGTGAACTCTGTTGATTCCTCATTCACTTCCCAGGATTCGGCTACGTTGGGCATTATCCCGTCCCAATTCGGGGTCCATCGTACCAGATTCTCATATCCCTGAAAGCGGGCAACATTGATGACATGGCCGCCAACCAGGGCTGTCCGCAAGTCTCCACCGTACTTACCTATCTTCTCAATAGGCTCCAGAACCATGGGATTCTCTGGCAGTCTCTCTTCCACCGGTGGCAACTTACCGGCCTTGACCAGCTCTGCAAGTTCTGGCGCTTCATTGTACTTCATTTGTCCAGCAACACCTGCACTGGCCGCTAGAATCACTACTAAAGCCAAAAACACTATTTTGCTTGTTAGACGAGTTCTTGGCACGCTAGTGCCTCCTTTCCAATTGTTGAGTCTTGTTAGGTACCGACTATCTAACCATTTGAGAAACCAGACGCCCCTTAACTACCCCCTTTCCTCTGAGAATCTCTCTGAAGCTGACGTGTTACTTCCAGCTTCACACTCTCGATATGGTGACGAAGAACTGCTTCGGCACCTACCAAATCCCGATCGTAAAGACAAGCAATAAGCTGGCTGTGTTCCCCGGCAGCACGCATAACCCGTTTTGTGGTTACAGCTACCATAACCCTGATCAGCTGAATCTGATCTCGTATAAGTCCCCACATATTGTTCAAAATACGATTGTTGGCCAAACCAACAAGTTCCGCATGGAAACGATCATCAGCCAAAATGTAGCCGGTCATATCCCCTCTTTTTAGCTCATCATAGGAAGCCTCTAGAATATCTGCCAGCATAGCAATGTCCTTTGACTCTATTGTCCCGGAAACGTCACGTAAAGCTTGACATTCAAGGGCACAGCGGACATTGTACACATCTATAACATCCTTCTCTGTGAGAGTATAGACAAAGTATCCTGACCTAGGGCGTCGCTCTACAAGACCTTCTGTCGCTAAGCGGGATAGCGCATCCACAACTGGTGCTCGACTAACCTTTAGCTCTTCGGCTAAGCCCACTTGACTCAAACGGCTCCCGGGCCGGATCCTTCCAGATAGAATAGCTTCCTTAATTGCTTCGTATGCTTTTATGTAAAGTGGATCATCTTTGAGGGGAGCCACTATTCTGCTTGATTTCCCACTCAATCGTCTCACCTCGATACCTGTCGAAAACATGCAGCATGCAATATGTTTACTTGCTGTTAATACTCGCCCGCGTTTCTAAAAGTCCTCTCTATTCCTCCGATATTTTTTCTGGGGCAAAATGCTCTAAACTGGACCCAAATTGCCCATTTCAAACAGCTGTAACTAGATAGCAAGGAACCGTTGGCCTGATGCCAATGCTGAATGATAAACAAACCGTACGCAAACAGACCTGTTTCTCGATAAGCCTCTAAAAACATGTTGGGGATGTAGATACTCTTTTGGACTTGTTTATTGCCGTAAAATCGAGGATATGCGCGAGTGAAGAGCGCCAATAGGCCAATAGCAAGTAGGTATTTAGGGGGACTAACGAGGGAAATAGTAGTTTAATCCCACAGACTAAAATACGGATAGGCTCAGGCAGCCTATCCGTATCCTTGTGCAGAGTCTAGAGCAGACTCCACCTTTGGTTGATCATTTCAACCACCTCCCCTTTGGGACCATTATCCGCCTGATCCCAACGCTAGCTTACCAGAAGACCCCAGCCTCGGCGTACCGAGTTCTAATCGGAACTGTTCTTTCCCTCAGCCTGACGGACTATCTTCCGTATGCTGTCATAGCTAAGGCAGTATGCTTCCATTAGGCTGTGGATACGCTCTCCTCTGGCATACCGGAGGCGAATCTCCTGGTTGCGCAGCTCCAGCTGTCGCCGGGTACCATTGCGCTCTCCCCATCCAGCCCGTTCTTCTGATCCCTTAGGGATATACAGTTCCCGTCCCTGGACATACTCTTGAACTTGGCGGAGGAGATGGGGTGGCAGAACATCTTCAGCATTCAGGTACACTGGGCCAACTACCTCCTATGAGCTATTTCCCGTTGGCCCCCGGAGGACTGGTTACAGTGCAGCCCTCCCGCGATGGATACAATCCATCATTCTGTTTTCGGCGGGCCAAACATCACCAATCTCAGCTTGCAATGGAAAGTCAGTGCCTTTCACTATGGCCCACCTCCTTTCTGCGAGTACTCTTCCTCAGTTTATTTATATCCTATGTCGGCTTATCCTGCACGAGAGTTTTCTTCCGAAGTGATTTTTCCGACTGCCTAGGCAGGAGTTATGCCGTCTGCACCGATCTATACGGCATTCTTTGCCAAGTCCACCTTTTGTCGAGGGGATTATGCCGATATGCCGTTATGGACGGTCTCGGACCACTTGCAGGATAACCAGACTAATAGCGAGAAGCAGAGGTTAGGCAACGCACATCGCAAGCCAACAGCATTCTTGGCACTTTGTGTATAGGTTATTGTACAGGAAGCAGAAGCAACTTGCCTCTTTCAGCATTATCGCTCTATCCCAACAGATATAGAAAGGCTATAGACAAAGCGCCTATAGCCCCTATCTGATAACAAAGCTCCCAGCCCGATCGACCAATAGACTACAAACATCAATGCCCGGACGTTCTGGCCATCAGACTACTTTTATTGTTTCTTCACCTCTACCTTGGCCAATTTCTCATAGAACTGGATCAAGCCGCCGTGATCGTCTTTGGCCTTGCCGTCAACCTTAAGAGCCTGCATGTACTCCAAGACTTGACTGGCTAGAGGCAGGGGTACGCCTACACTGTGGGCTGTCTCTAGGGCATTAAGTAAGTCTTTGATATGCAGCTCAATCCGAAAACCGGGCTTGAAATTCCGATCAAGTACCATCGGCATTTTAGCATCCAATACTGTGCTGCCGGCTAATCCTCCCCGAATGGCTTGGAATACCTTTTCCGGGTCAGTGCCGGCCTTGACTGCCAAGACCATAGCCTCTGACATGGCCGCGATATTGAGAGCCACAATGATTTGATTAGCCAGCTTGGTGACATTGCCGCTGCCTATATCTCCAACCAAGACTGCTGATGAACCCATATGCAGCAGAATTTCCTTAACCTTCTCAAAGGTATCCTTCGGTCCTCCGACCATGATGGCCAAGGTGCCATCAATGGCCTTGGGCTCCCCGCCGCTCACAGGAGCATCCAGCATAATTACCTCTCGTTTGGCCAGCTCCGCAGCTATCTCCTGTGAAGCTATCGGAGAAATGGAACTCATATCGATGACGATGGTCCCAGGCTTGGCACCTTCTATGATGCCGTCTTTACCCAACACCACTTCCCTAACCTCCGGGGAGTTGGGAAGCATTGTGATAATAACTTCACTTTTCTCAGCAACATCCTTACTGGAGGCACCGGCCTCTGCTCCACTTTCTACAAGCTCCTTGACAGCCGCTTCGTTGATATCGTAAACAACCAGTTCATACCCAGCCTTGAGCAGATTCTTAGCCATGGGCTTACCCATAATTCCTAGCCCGATAAATCCCAGCTTCTGCATGACATCAAGCCTCCCTGCACTTTCTTTCTGACGTTACAATCTAGCCCTTATCCTTCCAATACAACCTTAACGGCATCTTTGATGGCATCAGCAGTTAACCCATAATGGTTCAACAACTCTTCATACGAAAGGGCAGATGTGCCAAAGGAGTCCCTTACTCCGACAAACTCAATAGGTAGATCTCTCTTCCGCCTTAAGGCACTAGCAACAGCACTTCCCAGACCTCCGATTATGCTGTGCTCCTCTGCTGTTACAACTCCCCGACACCCTTCTACGTGGGCTAGGACTTCCTCATCAGTCAATGGCTTTACAGTGCTGGCATTGATCACCTTCACAGAGATGCCGTCCTTAGCAAGCTCCTCCGCAGCCTCCAAGGCCATAGAAACCATTACACCATTGGCAAAGACCGCTACATCACTTCCGTCCCTTACAACCTGGAGTTTGCCAATTTCAAAATCACTGTCCGGGTCGGTGATCACAGGCAGGTCATTGCGGTTAATTCGAATATACACCGGTCCATCCCAGTCCACCATAGCCTTAACCATCTTCCGGGTTTCGACTGCATCAACAGGAACCAAGACAGTCATATTGGGATTAGCTCTCATCAACGCCATGTCTTCAATGGACTGATGGGTAGCCCCATCACCAAAATCTGAAAGCCCGGCACTGGAGCCGCAGATTTTGACATTGAGTCCCACTAATGCTATGGACTGCCGTATCTGATCATAGGCCCTGCCGGAGGCGAACACAGCAAAGGAATGAATAAATGGTATCTTTCCAACTAGGGAGAGCCCAGCAGCGGTGCCGGCCATATTTGCTTCCGCAATTCCCATTTCGAAATATCTATCTGGGTATTCCTCCTGAAAAAGAATACTCATGGTGGATTTTCCAAGGTCTGCCTCGAGAACTACTATTCTCTCATCTTCTCTGCCCAGCTCAACAAGGGCCTGCCCATAGGCCAGCCGCAAGCTTTCTTTTTTCATTTCAGCACCCCTCCTCCACGGCCCCAAGCTCTCTCCTCGCCTGCTCATATTGCTCAGCTGTCATGGCTCCATTATGAAATGCCGGATTGTTCTCGGCAAAGGAGACGCCTTTACCTTTAACGGTCTTGGCAATGATCACTGTCGGCCTGCCTTTCACGGTATCTGCTTCATCAATGGCGGCTACAATCTCCCGCATGTTGTGGCCGTCAATTTCAATCACATGCCAACCGAAGGCAGCCCATTTGGGGGCAATGGGGTTAAGATCAAATCTTTCCACTATGGGGCCGGTGGCCTGAAGAGCATTCTGATCGACAAACGCCAAGAGATTATCCAGCTTGAAGTTGGCTGAAGCCATGGCTGCTTCCCAAACCTGCCCTTCAGCCAGCTCACCATCACCCAGCACTACGAAGACCTTGCTCGTGAGGCCGTCCAGTCTCAATCCAAGGGCCATGCCGTTGGCTATAGACAGGCCTTGCCCTAAAGACCCGGTGTTAGCCTCTATCCCTGGGGTGTTCATATCCGGATGACCTTGCAGCATTCCACCCAAAACCTTCACCCGCCGCAGTTCTTCCTTGGGGAAAAACCCCAAATCAGCCAAGGCTGCATACTGCACCAGCGCGGCATGTCCTTTGCTCAAGAGGAACCTATCCCGATCCGGTTTTCGCGGATCCTTAGGGTCAAAATTCATCCGGTAATAATAAAGAGCTGTCACTATATCTGCACAAGAACATGAGCCGCCCAGATGACCCACTGGACCTACACCAATCATCTCTACAACACTTAGCCGCAGTTGCCTGGCCTTATCTTCCAACTGTTTGATCCGTTCATCAGATATCAAGAAGCTTCCCCACCTTTCCATCTAAATGGGTCTACGGTTTCAGAATAACCTTTAAAAGGCTTCCATCCTTGTTTTCAGCCAACTGTCTGAATACCTCTGGGCCGTTCTCCAGATCAGTCTCAAGGCTGATAATCGATTTCAGATCCACTGCCCCTTGTTCAATCAGTTTGATGCATTCCTCATAATCCTCATCCTTATAAATGTATGTTCCTCGCACGACTAGTTCGGTGGTGACAATTCTCTGCATATTGATTTCAATCATTTTGTGGGCATTGCCAATCCACACTGCAGTACCGCCAATACGAAGCCCATATAGTGAATCAGCTGCTGTATCATTGACTCCGACTGCTTCAAAGGAATAATCCACCATCCTGCCGGAGGTGAGCTCATCGATTCTCTCCATCAGATTCTCACGACCGGAATTGACGGTATACGCAGCACCTAGTTCCCGGGCCTTTTCCAAGCGATAATCACTCAAATCACTTACGATTATGTTCTCTGCCCCACGCTGCCTCAGAAGCTGTAAGACTAGAAGACCGATGGTGCCGGCACCAACCACTAGAATGAAGCTATCTGCTAAATCGCCATCTATTTTTCTAACTCCCCTGTAGGCCACAGCCAAAGGTTCCACCATACTGGCTTCTTCGAAGGTTACATTACCGCCGTATCTAAAGACATACTGCTCCCCGACGGCGACATACTCTGCCATCGCTCCATCGCAGGACATCACCCCAAGAAACTCACCATTGGGGCAAACGTTGGAAAGACCCATCTGACAATACATACAGCTCCCGCAGTACAGTTTCGGCTGGACCACTACTTTATCGCCGACACGAAACTTGCTTCCCTGGCTAACCTTCACCACTTCGCCAGAGAATTCGTGCCCCATGATCATAGGGGCAATGCGTCTACCGGTCTTGCCCAAATAACCTTCCACATCAGAGCCGCAGATGCCGACGGCCCTTACCTTAACAAGAACCTCTCCCTCTTTTGCCTTGGGTTTCTTCCACTGTGATAGCTCCATACTCCCCGGTCCGGTGTAGACCAATGCCTTCATAGCTTCATCAGTTGGGCGCAGAGTTCAATCCCTCCCCACTCATTCTGGATGATTATCAGTTGTCTTATAAGTTTACATAAGCAAAGACTCCACCCACATACGCTGCCGCAACTCAGCCAAAGCTAACTCATGAATCTGCCCTGCAAAGATTCGATAGTAATCTCAATGTGTTCCGCCATGATTTTCTTTGCCAGTTCGGGATCCCTGCGGATTACGGCGTCAATCAGCTGCTTATGATAATACAGACCCATATGTGTTCCCAAGGAGCTGACAATGTCGCTCATGGATACACTGAGGATGTTCTTGACTATCTGATTAACCTTGATAATCAATGAGTTCTTGGAGGCCTTGGCCATGGCCAAGTGAAAGTTTAAGTCTTCGGCGGCAAAGGCCGATATATCATCTATACTTGCCTGCATCCGAGCATAAATCTCCTGAAGCTCCTCAATGTCGGCCTGGGTAGCTCGCTCAGCAGCTAGGCCGCTGGTCTCAATTTCAGTAATCTTCCGATACTCCATCACTTCCATGAGATCCACAGGGTCCAGCACGCAGAGGGGAATCAAGGAGTTCATGTACACTCCAGGAGTGAATTCTTTCACATACG
>JAAYGR010000180.1 GCA_012727675.1 Bacillota bacterium | reverse complement strand
TGACTCGGGGTCTGCTCCATCAACATAAAGGGCTGCCCCTCTTTTAAGCCTCTCATCAGGTCATGCCAAAAGGCGACGTCGGACATATCGGATCTATTGGTAGGATAACTGTCCCAAGAGATGACATCTAGATATGGAGCCCAGGCAAAATAGTTGAGGGGCTTATAGGCTCTCATGAAATTGGTAGTGACCATAATATCAGGGGTGTGTTCCTTAATAGCCTCGTACTCCAGTCTGTAGCACTCCAGGAGGCTGTCAGACATAAAGCGCTGATAATCAAGGGATATACTTGGAAAAGCGGTACGGGTGCGGTCTAGTTCAGAAGTGTGCTCAGTAAGAATGTTGGGGGGGACGATTTCCTCCCAATCGCAGAAGGTATGATTCCAAAACCTTGTGTTCCACCGCTTATTTACCTCTTCCAGAGAACCATAGCGTTTCTGGAGCCAAACCCTGAACGCCCGGGCACAGTTTTCACAATAGCATTCACCGCCGTATTCATTGGACACGTGCCAGGCCACCAAAGTCGGATGGTCCTTGTACCTTTCGGCCAGCTTGCTGGCTAGCAATCGGGAGTAATGCCGGTAAGTCGGGCTGTTGGGGCAAGAGTTGTGGCGAATTCCAAACCGCCGTTTACGTCCGTGGAAGTCTACCCGCAGAACATCGGGATAGCGGCGGGCCATCCAAGCTGGGTGGGCAGCAGTTGAGGTGGCCAAGCACGCATAAATGCCGTTCTTGGCCATCAAATCCAGAATCTCATCCAACCAGCCGAATTCATACCGTGCCTCCTCCGGCTGAAGGAGCGACCAGCTGAAGATGGGCAGTGAAGCTACATCGATATGGGCCAGCTTAAACAACCGCATATCTTCCAGCCAGATCTCTTTGGGCCATTGGTCGGGGTTGTAATCGCCTCCATACCATATCTTAGGCAGCTTTGGGTTGATCATGTCTGAACTAACCTCCCTCTAGTCTACAGATTCACTCACCTTCCCTTTAGCCACCTATTATGAAAGTTCCTTCCATTTTACGATACGCGGTGTGTCTATAGTAAAAGGAGGCTGTTTTTAGTATTTGATTCATGATTACCAAAACCCATATCACTCTGCTAACACTTTGAGCCGTCCAATCCCCACAAACCATTGATCCCGCTTAAGGCCCTCCACCGGCCAACAATCGATGACTACTGCCTCGTACTCGATATAAGCGGAGGCGTTGATGAACTCGAGGATCGTCTTCTCCTCATCCAACCACCGGATAAACAGTCCACCGTGGGTGATTCTTTCATCTGTATTTGTTATAAACACTATATCACCTGGAACAGCAGCCTCAGGGGGAAGAAGCTCCACGTTGAAACGCCATAGGTCATAAATGTTCGCGTCGGTGGTTCGCTGATTGCCCACTAAGAAAATCTCGTCTTTACCCATGGCCTTCTTGTATGCCCAAGTAATTAGTCCGGAGCAGTCAAATCTATCAGGGCCCCGCCCTCCCCAAAGGTACGGAGCCCCTGTAACGGAAAGGGCAGCATCCAGAGCCGCCCTTGCTATGTAAGAGGGAACAGTGACCTGCCTGGCCGGGGACCTGCCCAGACAGCCGGGTAGAGATACTAGTAGGCAGACCAAAATGAGAATTCGTATTCTCTTACTTCCCGCAATACAGACCATAGCCCTAAACCTTCCGGTTTGACAAGATCAGCAGTGCCCATTTCAGGACCAGCCCAAGAATGCCGCCCGACGCTGCACAAGAGCCTGTGCGGAGACGATTCGGCCAGTTTCGCCCAAGTGACCTCAT
>JAAYGR010000179.1 GCA_012727675.1 Bacillota bacterium | reverse complement strand
TATATCGACTGCTGCAGCCTGTACTATAACGTGAACCACTTCAAAGAGGCCGGCCTTGACCCCGCAAGTCCTCCAAAAACCATCGAAGAGCTGGATCTCTACACTGAGAAGCTCACTCGCTATGATGCCAGGGGCAACATCGATGTCATCGGCTTCTATCCCAGCTGGGGATTGGATTACTGGGGGACTGTATTTGGAGGCAGGTTTGTCGATGATGACGGTGCTCCCATTTTCAACAAGGATCCCAAGATTCTAGAAGCCTTGGAATGGATCACCTCCTACTCCCACAAGTATGATGTCAACAAGATCGTAGCCTTTGAGTCCGGGATCTCCGAGGAAAGGGCCGGGGCACTGGATCCCTTCATATCGGAGAAAAAATCCATGGAGCAGCAGGGCCAGTGGGTGATTATCAACATCGCCAACTACGCTCCTGAGGGCTTTGAGTACGGCCTTGCTCCCTTCACTCCCTACCCCGAAGGCGGTCGGAAGGGCGGAATTTTGGTCCGTTCAGCCTACGGCGCCCTGGCTATTCCCAAGGGCACCAAACATCCTGAGGCTGCCCTGGAGTTTATCAAATTCTGGATTGGCTACGGCTACGAAGCACAGCGGGCCAAGATCTTCGAATGGGGTGCCTGGATGCCCCTGGACAGGGAGCAGAAGATATGGCAGGAGGCCGCAACCATCGAGTATCTGAGGCAGTTCCCCCAGTTTGAGGTTTTCCGCAACATCCTCAGCATGCAAAACTGGGCTGTCATGCAGACACCGGTGGATTCCTTCCTCTTCGACCGGCTGACCGCCGCCAAGGACTATGCCCGGCTGCTGGAAAAGACTCCGCAGCAGGCCCTGGATGATGCTGCTGCCGATGTCATGAAAGAATACGAAAGGATACGCCGGTAAGCTAAACAAGCTCCTGCGGGGACTTCCCCGCAGGAGTCCACTTTATCCCAAGGAGTGATGGTGATGATCAAACGAAAAACCATCGGCCAGGTATTCAGCCACTTGCTGCTCATCTTCTTTTCATTACTCTTTGCCCTGCCCTTGTTTTGGCTGATCTCTACATCATTAAAGCCCAACTCTGAGATCTTCATCTTTCCTCCCAGGTGGATTCCTAGTCAGCCTTTCTGGGGACACTACCGGACTGCCGTCGAGTTCATCCCTTTCTTCCAGTACTTATTCAATACCCTCTATATCTGCGCCCTCAGCGTTGTGGGCAGCGTCATCTCTTGTTCCCTAGTGGCCTACGGCTTTTCCCGCATCGATTGGCCTGAGCGAGATGCCCTGTTTATGGTCCTAATTGCCACTATGATGATTCCCTTTGCCGTCACCATGATTCCAATGTTTATCATCTTTAACAGACTCCGCTGGATCAACACCTTCAGACCCTTGATTGTACCTACCTACTTTGCGCCGGCCTTTTATGTCTTTTTGCTCCGGCAGTTTTTCATGACCATTCCCTTTGAGCTCTCCGATGCCGCCCGGATTGATGGAGCCTCGGAGTTTTATATTTACCTGCGGATCATTCTACCCCTGGCCAAACCCGCCCTAGCTGTTGTTGCCCTCTTTCAGTTTATCGGTTCCTGGAATGATTTTCTCGGACCCCTCATTTACCTTCGCAGCACAGAGAAGTACACCTTAGCCCTAGGGCTGCAGCAGTTCCGAAGTGCCCTCTTAACAGAATGGGGAGGCCTCATGGCTGCCAGTACTTTGGTGACTCT
>JAAYGR010000178.1 GCA_012727675.1 Bacillota bacterium | reverse complement strand
TCGGAAGGGCCGCCTGATCATTCCAGCTAAGTTTCGGGAACAGCTGGGTGAGAGGTTTATTGTCACTAGGGGCCTGGACCACTGCCTCTTTGTATATCCCCTTTCCGAATGGGCCATATTGGAGGAGAAGCTCAAATCTCTGCCCTTAACCCAGGGCGATGCCCGCAAGTTTGTCAGATTTCTTTTTTCAGGAGCAACCGAGTGTGAACTAGATAAACAGGGCAGAATCACCTTGCCCAGCAACTTGCGGGACTATGCCAAACTAGAGAAAGAAGTGACAGTCATCGGTGTTTCCAATCGGGTGGAGATTTGGGCTAAGGAGTACTGGGATCAGTATGTTGAAGAAGCCAGTGAATCCTATGAAGAAATCGCGGAGAAAATCGTCGATCTCGGCATCTAGGTACGGAAGCAGACTGCTGAGAAATGGAAGATGGGAGAAAGCTTGGTGATTTCTTGGAGTTTCATCATGTACCGGTCTTGGCCCGGGAAGTAATTGAGCAGCTCTTGTGGCGCCGTGATGGAATCTATGTTGATGTCACCGTGGGCGGGGGAGGCCATGCCCGGCTGCTTCTAGAACGTGCGGGACGGGAAGCAAGGCTTATTGCCTTTGACCAAGACCCCAACGCCCTGGAGGCTGCCAGGAAAGCTCTGGAGGATAGAGCAGCTCAAGTAGTTTTCATTCACTCAAACTTCGTCCATTTGCAGCGGGTTTTGACAGAGCGAAAGCTTGTACCTGTGGATGGAATCTTGTTTGACTTAGGAGTCTCATCACCGCAGCTGGATGTAGGTGAACGGGGCTTTAGCTACCGCCATGATGCCCCACTGGACATGAGGATGGACCCCACATCAGGGGTAACGGCAGCTGATTTGATCGCCAGTCTGTCAGAACAGGAGCTGGCCAGGATATTGTCCGAATACGGCGAGGAACGGTGGGCAAAGCGGATTGCCGAGTTTATAGTTGAGGAGCGCCGGCACTCGCCTATTACCACTACAGGCCATCTGGTGGATGTAATCAAAGCTGCAGTTCCAAGAGGAGCCCGTCGTGCTGGACCCCATCCTGCCCGCAGGACTTTTCAAGCTTTGCGAATTGCAGTTAACCGGGAACTGGAGGTTTTGGAAAAGGCTTTGACAGATGCTGTTAAGGTTCTTCGGCCCGGGGGCCGGATTGCGGTGATCAGTTTTCATTCATTAGAAGACAGAATTGTAAAAAAGACCTTTGGACGGTTAGCCGTCGGGTGTGACTGTCCGCCGGACCTGCCGGTTTGTATTTGCGGGAAACAAGCCGAGCTCAAGATTCTCACCCGCAGACCAATAGTACCAACGGAGCGGGAGATTGCTGCCAATCCCCGTGCCCGCAGCGCCAAACTCAGAGTGGCGGAGAAGGTTCTATTGGGTAAAGGGGATGAATATTGATGGTACTGGCAACTAAGCGTCAAGAGGCTTGGGAAGAAGTATGGGTGGATGTCTCCTATACCCAGGAGCCTACCCCTGTTCCCAAACGCCGTCGCCGGTTGCGCCTGCATCCCATGATTCTCTTGTCCATCATGGCCGTGCTGGTGGTGACTCTGACAGTTATAGGAATTAGTCAGAAGGTCAAGGTCATCGAGCTGGAATACAGCCTCCAGTCGCTGGAAGCACAGCTGGAAGAGGTGCGGCGGGAAGGGCAGCAGCTGCAGCTTAAGGTAGAGCAGATGCAATCACTAACCCATATTGATAGTATCGCCCGCAGCCGACTGGGCATGGTGGAGCCGCAGGAGGCTGAGGTCTTGGTGCTGGTGGATTGGGATTCTTCGGATTTGCAGCGGGCGGCTGAACCCGAGGGCAGCTCGACACTGGCCCGGGAAGGCAGACGGCTGTGGACTGCCCTGATTAACTGGCTGGGGCCGAGGTTTCCCGGTACAGGCGCAGCGGAAGCTGGGCTTCTCCGGTAGATGAACTGTCATCGTTGACTGGGGCCACCCCTCTGGCCGGAGGCCTGAGGTCTGGTGGCTTAGTTTTTTAAGGGTTTCGGGGGGAGTAGACCGGTGGCTAGGCTTACGGCAATGGAAATCCGCAAACGGACCGCGGTGGTTTTCTTAGGATTCATGGCATTTCTGATGGTGCTTCTCCTGCGTTTGGGTTATCTGCAGCTTGTGCAGAATCGTTGGTATCAAGAGAGAGCCCTTAGCCAAAGGATGCGCCCTGTGCCAGTAGATGCAAAACGGGGCGTTATTTATGATCGAAACCTTCAAAAACTGGCGGTGAGTGTCAGTGCTGATGCCGTTTATGCCGTTCCCGCGGAAGTGGAGGATCCGGCAGCTACCGCCAAGGCGCTGGCACCCCTTCTGGACATGGAAGCTGCTGCCATCGAGGAAAGACTGACGAGAAAGCAGGCCACCGTCTGGCTGGCCCGGAAACTGGATACTGATACTGCTAGAGAGATCAGGGCACTGGATCTGCCTGGGATCGGCTTGGTAGAACGGCCCCAGCGCTACTATCCCCACGGTCAGCTGGCTGCCCATGTTCTGGGCATTGCCGGCATAGATAACCAGGGGTTGGAAGGTCTGGAGTTCTACTATGATGAATATTTGAGAGGAGAACCGGGGCGGGTGGTAATGGAAAGGGATGCTGCCGGC
>JAAYGR010000177.1 GCA_012727675.1 Bacillota bacterium | reverse complement strand
GCTGAGGCTGTCACTGTCATCGTGAATGCTTTGCCGAAGACCGATTAGCCAAATATCGTAAACTATAGACGAAGCACCAGAGCTGGCATCAGCGGAGGGAGGTGACAACTTCGTAGGATTTATAGGAGAAGATGCTTGCAATAAAAAAGCATGCTGCTCCGAGCTCTGCAACCTAAAAGTACTAAGTCAAGGGGCTAAGGAGGAAGAGAAGAATATGGTAAAAAAGACGAGAACTGGATGGTACAAACTATTTTCTATCGTTATGGTTTTATCCTTGCTTACCGGTCTGGTCAGCCCGGTAGCCCCTGCGGTGGCGTATGCTGAAGACCAGGAAGTGGTATTTACCGTAGAAATTAACGGTGAAGAGGTAGAAGCCTACACCCTGGCAGACTTAAAAGCCATGCCACGTACAACCAAGGCCTATGGTGAAACAGGCTTTTATGTGCGTGCCGGTGTGGACTTTATCGATTTGCTGGAGTCCCTGGATATCGATTATCAAAACTGGACAGTAAAGCTGATCATGACAGATGCTCCAAGCGGCTCTAATCTAAACTTCTCAACTCTAATAGACCCTCTGCTTGCATATGAGGAGAGTACAGGCGGTTCTGACTTTATACCGTTTCTCCCGTTGAAGCTTTATTATGGTGACGGCAGCAACCATAAATCAGTGTATGAAAATGTGGTAGGGATTAACGTTATCAAACCGGAACCTCTCACTCCGCCGGCACTTGTAGCTGACAGCACCGATAATACAGTAGGCAACCCCATCGAGTTGACCTTTGTGGATGATGAAGACTGGCGCAACGCCGTAAACGAGGTCACGGTAAACGGTAGCGCCTTAGCAACTGATGATTATACATTGGCAGCGGGCAAGCTTATCATCGACGCCAGTGTATTTACCGCTGCCGGTGAATATACGATCGTGGTCAAAGCAACCGGCTATAAGGATGCTGCTGTAACCCAGACGCTGGTTGCAGCTCCGGCGGTGTTTACAGTAGAAGGCAATGCGGTGGCAGAAGTGTCCTATACCATGGCGGAATTAAAAGCCATGCCCGCCACAACCAGGACCTTTGGAAATATAGAATGCAAAGGTGTTGACTTTAAGTGGTTACTGGAAGCGTTAGATGTCATTGACGCTCCCGGCTGGACGATGAAGATAAAAACAGTAGATTTTCCGAAAGGTATTAGTCTCGGCATCTCCTATGCGTTGGATCCTGCCAACAACTGTCTGCTTACCTACGAGATGGACGGCAGCCCGATCATGGAGCTATCGCCGCTGCGTCTATACCACGGAGACGGCAGCAGCAAACAGAATTACAAGTATGTAACCGGGATCATTGTAACCAAACCGGTTGTCCTTGATCCACCGGTCTTGACCGCGGACACCACAGACAACACGGTGGGTAACGACATAGACATCACCTTCACTGACGATGCGGACTGGCGTGCGGCCATTACCGGCATCACTGTAGACGGCAGTGCCTTAACCGAAGGTCAGTATACGGTAACAGAGGGCAATATCAATATTGCTGCTGGCGTATTCACCGAAGCCGGTGATTATGCCGTTGTGGTCAGCGCTGCCGGCTACAGCGACGCGATCGTAAACCAACAAGTGCTTGTAGCGCCGGTTGGTGGGGAGATGCAGCTGAGCTGTGACTCAGGCCTCCCAGGTTTGACTGTATTTATTTCCGGCAGCGGTTTTGCTGCTGATACGGCAGGAACGATCTGGTTTGACACAAACGATAATGGAGCCCTGGACGAGGACGAGCCGTCGGTTGCTGTAACTACTGATGCGGACGGAGCCATCCCCCTGCTCACAAGCTTAACCGTTCCGTCGGCAAATACGGGCAGCTACACTGTGCGGGCTGATATCCCGGCCGGGGGGAACACCGAAGCCGCCGCCGACTTTACGATCACCGGCAGCGGCATAATTGCAAGCCTGACTAGCGGAAACTATCACGTAAGCTCCGACATCACAATTACTGGCAGCGGTTTTGCCCCCAACACAAGCTTTAGGCTTTTCTGCGACCGGAATGGGAACGGGATTTTCGACGATGGTGCTTACAGGAGTGGAAAGACAGCGGCAGACGGTACTGTGTCAGTATCAAGTATCTCCTGGCCATCGGCGCCGACAGGCATCTACAATTTCCTCCTGGATCTTAACAGTGATAACATCATAGAGGCTTCAGCCAGCGTCTGTGTGATCCCTGGTATTAAAATTAGCACTCCCAAGGGTGTACCGGGAACTAATATCGGCATGAATATTGCCGGATTTGAGGCCAATGCGACCGGATACGTCTGGTTTGACACCAATGGCAACGGCATCTGGGATGAGGGTGAGAATCAGGCACCCGTGACCACCAGTGGTTCAGGAACAGCCACTTCACCCGGCCTGTACGTCCCTGATGCAGCGCCAGGGAACTATGAAGTACGCGCTGCAATACCGGCCCGTGGCCTTAAAGCCTCAGCAACTTCTTATACTATCACAGGTATGGTAATAAGCCCCAATTCAGGGATCGCCGGTACGAAAATAGAGATTGCGGGTTATGGATTTGCGCCCAACCAGACGTCAGGCAAATATATCTGGTTTGATACTGACGGTGACGGCGTTTGGGATGAAAATGAGCCCAAGGTAGACGTGACAGTTGATGCCAGCGGCACCTTGTCTCCTGCTTCGCTCACTGTTCCAGTAGCGCCTGCCGGCAGCTATAATGTACGTACTAACCTTTCGCCCAGCAGTTTTTTCGCTGTTTTCACCCTTGATGCAGGCCCGGAACCGACGACCTATCCTGTAACCCTGGCCGTTGATCCTGCCGGAAGCGGCAGCGTAACCGGAGCCGGTGAATACGCGGAAGGTGAGAGCGTGACTGTGGAGGCCCAGGCTGCCGAAGGCTATGTCTTTGTCAACTGGACAGGCGCAGAAGGCGAAGTTAGCACAGAAGCCTCCTACACCTTTACCATGCCTGCGGAAGCTGTGTCACTGACGGCCAACTTCGAGAAAGTCGCGCTAGAAATCACCGGGGCCGGAGTGTCTAATCCTCTAAGGTTCACCATGACTGAGCTTGAGGGGATGGATCAGTACCGGCACCTATACAGCACGAATAACACCTGGCCCACCAAGAAATGGTACGTGGCTGAAGGAGTAAAGTTGAGGGATCTGCTTGAACTAGCTGGGATAAAGGGAGATGCCAAGCAGTTAAGGTTTGTCAGTAGAGACGGCTTTAAGGCAACCTTTACGGTTCAGGAGCTGTTGAATGAAAACCGGTATATTTTCCCGCATTTCAAGGAAAATGATGAATATGCCGGGCATATTCCCGGATCCCCGGAAGGTGCGGAACCGGTAGAGACCATTCTCGCGCTTAAGAGTTGCGAGGGCGTTGATTTTGACTATATGGATGACGGCTCTGCATTGCACCTGATCTTTGGACAAAGATGGTTAACCGAACAGACGAATGCCGTCTTTGCCAAATATGTCACTAAGGTAGAAGTGCTCACCGAAGATCCGGGCCAGTGGGCTGTTCCGACGGCTGACAAGGCCAGCGGGGAGGTGCCCAAGGGAACCCTGGTAAAGCTGAGCTCTACCTATAACGACACGGACAAGGTGCATTATACGCTGGATGGCAGCGAACCGACCGTGGAAAGCCCGATGTATAACTGGATTGCCCAACGGTGGTCAAGCCGGTCGGATTTCGATGAGATTAACCACCCGATCGAAATCACAAAGGATACCACGATCAAGGCTGTCGTAATCGGCCCCGGCCGTTATGACAGTGATATCGCTACCTTTGAATATAAGGTGGTTGAAACTGTAGATGTCACCGGCGTAAGTATCACCGAAGGTAATCAAGAGCTGGAAGTAGGTGAAACGGTTCAACTCACTGCTGTTGTGGAGCCTGAGGATGCCACAAATAAGGATGTAACCTGGAGCAGCAGTAACGAATCTGTAGCCACAGTAGATGCCAGCGGCCTTGTTACTGCCGTTTCAGCAGGAGAGGCGACGATTACCGTGACAACAGTTGACGGAGGCTATTCCGACAGTATTGTTGTGAACGTTATGTCAGTTTCCGATTTTATAGTCGAAAACGGTGTTTTAGTAGCGTACCATGGTGCCGGTGGAGATCTAATCATCCCCGATGATTTGAACATAATCGGTATTGGGGACAATGTATTTAAAGATCGTAGCGGTTTGACCTCGGTAATCATTCCGGAAGGTGTTACTAACATCGGAAAGAATGCCTTCGATAACTGTAGCAACCTTCACACGGTTTCTATTCCGGAAAGCGTCGTCAATATTGACAATTACGCTTTTATACGTTGCAGCAGCCTCAGCGCTGTCACAATTCCGGAAAATGTCACCTATATTGGGCACAATGCCTTTAATGGATGTAGCAGCCTTACCGAAATAACCATACCCGGCAGCGTTGGAACCATTAGAACGGGTACCTTCGACAACTGCAGCGGCCTTGAAACGGTCACTATCCTGGAAGGTGTCACCATTATTGACAGCCACGCCTTTAGAAATTGTAGCGGCTTGACTTCAATAACCCTTCCGGAAAATCTTGTTAACATCGGTAGTAATGCCTTTAACGGCTGCAGCAGCCTCGAGGGTGTAATCTTGCCCGATAGCCTTGAGAGCATGGGAACCGGCGCCTTTAGGAACTGCAGCAGTCTTGTTACAGTAACGATTCCAGCAAAACTTTCCGCTATTCCACTTTTTGCCTTTGAGGGCTGTACCAGCCTTGCTGAAGTAATTATTTCTGAAGGCGTCACTCGCATTAACTCTTGGGCTTTTGATAATTGTAGCAGCCTTAGCAAGATGGTCATACCAAGAAGTGTCAGCCACATTGCCGGTTTTGCCGGTTGTGATCAGCTGACCATCCACGGCTACAGCGGCTCTTATGCTGAGACCTTTGCAAATGATAACGACATACCTTTTGTAGCTCTCGACGCTTATAACATGCTCAGCGTAGAGGCAGAACCGAACGATATTCCCATTGGAGATAGCTTTACAGTATCAGTCAATGTGGAAAACATCCGCGATGTGCAGGGTTACCAGGTAACCTTAAAATACGACCCCGCCTATGCAGAATACAAGTCGCATCGGGTGAATTTCAAACCGGTTACCATTGATTTAGAAACTATAAAAGACGGCGAGATCACAGTTGGCAACTTTGTCCTCGGCGATACTCCCTGGGAGCAAGACTCCGGAGCCCTGGTGGAGATAGAATTTGAGTCCAGGCACCCCGGTACCATCGAAGGCGGAGTCTATGATTTCACCTTTGAGGAGATAGAAGTGGTGCTGGAACCGCGAGACAGCAGCGATCCTGCCGTTAGGGAAAAGCTGGATTCCCCGGTAGTGAGATACTACGAGGGCAGCGAAGTTAATATTTATGCTGCGCTGGAGTTAAGAGAAGATCACGGAGGCATAAGCTCCACCTTGCAGAACGGCAGCGCTTATGAAGCAACCACAGCTAGCGACGGCAGTGCCACATTTGAAACGGTACGGCCGGGAGAATATTCCCTTACGCTAGAAGCGGGAGGTTATCTGAAGGCAGTGGTAGAGGGAGTTGTCGTCACCTTTGGTGGAGAAAACCAGGTTGGGACTGCAGGTACTCCAGTCAAGCTTTACGCCGGCGATGTAAATGGCGACGGGAAAATCAACATCATAGATATTTCCCTTGCTGCCAATAAATACGGTCAGACAGGCGCTCCCGGTTGGGTTATTGAGGATCTTAACCTTGACGGAAAAGTGAACATTTCAGATCTCGCAGCGATTGCCAGAAACTATGATATGACAACTGCTAATACCACTTACAATTACAAAGATGAAGCTCCCTACTGGGAGTAGAAAGGATTAAGTAAAAATTGTTCGGGGGCAGAGATGTTTCCCTGCCCCCCTGCAAAGGAGAAATAAAATGGGGTTTATCAATTTTACATTTAAGTCCAAAACGGGAAAGGGCCTCATCAGTTTGGCGCTTCTGACGCTGCTCCTCGTTTTTTTCCCTGCCGTAAACGTGGCATCTGCCACAGCAGGCAGCGGCGGTCCCAATACCGGTCTGCCTGATCATCTCACCCTCTCCTGGGTGGAGGATCCTCTGACAACACAGACTATATCCTGGCGAACGGGGGCGGATGTTACTCAAGACCGGGTGCAGTACCTGCCTGCCGCCGGGTTTAGCGGTAGTTTTGACGGGGCACTGGAGGTGACCGGAGGGAGGAACGATCTCTACGAGGGGCACTTTCGTTTTGAGGCTACTCTCCGGGAACTTGCTCCCGGCACAGAATACGTTTACCGTGTCGGCAGGGAGGGGGCCTGGAGCGAGCCCGCCAGCTTTACAACCGCGACAACTGGCGATCAGTTTTCCTTCCTCTACATGGGCGATGTCCAGGATGGGTATGAATTTTGGGGTGAGATGCTGGATCATGTTGTGGCCGAAAATCCTGATTTGAAATTTGCCCTTATCGGTGGGGATCTGGTCGATCAGGGCAACAGCATTGAGGAATGGCAGGAGTTTTTTGCTGCGGCCTGGCCGGTTTTCAGAGTAATTCCGCTGATGCCTGCGGCAGGCAACCACGACGATTCGGAGCTGTTTCGGAAGTCCTTTGCTGTGCCCCGGAACGGGCCGCAGGGATATGAGGATACCATCTACTCTTTTGACTACGGTAATTGTCACATAGCAGTATTGAACAGCAATTACATGGGTATTCCCGGTATTGGAGACTATGAAAAGATCGCCGGCTGGCTGATTAGCGATCTGGAGAACAGCGGACAGCGCTGGAAGTTCCTTGTCTTCCATCACCCGCCTTACCCGGTGGTCTATGACTGGCGCGCGGATGTCTTGCAGGAGCACTGGGTGCCGCTTTTTGAGCAGTGCGGGGTGGATATGGTCTTTGTCGGGCACCAGCACGTCTATATGCGGACCAAACCCCTGCGGGGCGGCCAGGTCCAGCCGGACGGAGAGGGTATTGTTTACATTATGGGTAACTCGGGGACGAAATATTACGGCCCCGGTCCCGGTTATGATTATATTGCCAAAGAGCTGGCCTGGGTCAGCAACTACCAGATCATTGAAATCAATGGGGATACCCTAACTATAACCGCAAAAGATGACAAGGGGCAGATAATTGAAAGCTATACTATGGTAAAGAAAGCTGCCGAAACCGTTAAGGTTACCGGCGTGAGAATTGCCGAGGGGGATCAGGAGCTGAAGGTTGGTCAAACATTTCAGCTTACCGCTGTTGTGCAGCCTGAAAATGCCACAAACAGAAATGTTGCCTGGAGCAGCAGTAACGAGGCTGTTGCTACTATAAGCCAGACCGGTCTGGTAACTGCGATCGCGGAAGGTGAGGCGGCGATCACGGTTATTACCGAAGACGGGGGGTTTACAGCTAGCGTAGGGATAGAAGTGACTGAAGCTTGTAAGAGGTTCAGCGTAGAGGCAGAGCCGGCCGATATTCTCGTTGGGGATAGCTTCACGATATCAGTCAATGTGGAAAACATCCGCGATGTGCAGGGTTACGAAGTAATTTTAAAATATGATCCCGCATATGCAGGATACAAGTCTCACCAGGTGAATTTCAAACCGGTTATCATCGATTTGGAAGCTATAAAAGAAGGCGAGATTATGATCGGCAATCTTGTCCTTGGCAATACTCCCTGGGAGCAAGACTCCGGAGCCCTGGTGGAGGTAGAATTTGAGTCCAGGCACCCCGGTACCATCGAAGGCGGAGTCTATGCTTTCACCTTTGAGGAGATAGAGGTGGTGCTGGAACCGCGAGACAGCAGCGATACTGCCGTTAGAGCGAAGCTGGATTCCCCGGTACTGAGATACTACGAGGGCAGCGAAGTTAATATTTATGCTGCGCTGGAGTTAAGAGAAGATCACGGAGGCATAACCTCCACCCTGCAGAACGGCAGCGCTTATGAAGTAACCACAGGTAGCGATGGCAGTGCCACATTTGAGATGGTAAGGCCGGGTGAATATTCCCTTACACTGGAAGCCGATGGCTATTTGAAGGCAGCAGTAGGGGGGGTAGTCGTCACCTTTGGTGGAGAAAACCAGGTGGGGACTGCAGATGTTCCTGTCCTACTTTACGTCGGCGATATAAACGGTGACGAGAAAATTAACATTGTGGACATTTCCCTTGCTGCCAATAAATACGGTCAGAAAGGCGATCCCGGCTGGGTCATTGAGGATCTCAACCTTAACGGGAAAGTGGACATTTCAGACATCGCAGCGATTGCCAGAAACTTTGATATGACAACTGCTGATACCACTTACAGTTACAAAGGTGATGCTCCCTACTGGGAGTAGAAAGGAATAAGTAAGTATTATACTAATAAAAGGTGGAGAATGTGCAGGAAAAAATTTGTTTTAGGCTTATCTCTTGCCTTTTTCCCTGCTTTGCTCATGATTAATTATTTCAAGATACCATTCTTAACTGCGGGGAGGGACTACCCCCTCCGCCAACTTCTTTTTTTTCAACTTTTTATATATATCTTTAAATGTAGTTGTAATTGTTATATAATTGGTTTTAAGGAAGGATCTTGATCCCGTCATACTTATGAAAAGTATTTACTACAAGTTATTTAACACATAAGGCAAAAATTTTTGTCATAGATATGCATTAGTATGCATATTGGTTCTGTTTCTGTAAGGAGAGGATGATTAGGAGGATGAATAAATCGTATATTAAACCACGTCCGGGAAAATGG
>JAAYGR010000176.1 GCA_012727675.1 Bacillota bacterium | reverse complement strand
GCTTCGAGAACATCTTTACCTACAATGGCGGTTATCCGTCGAATGTTCATGGGCATTTCTCCTGGCTTTTTATCTACTAGTTAAGAAGGTCCACAAACCGCGTTGGGCCATGTAGAGGAAATAGCCCAGGCGGGCTATTTCCAAACTATCACAGGGTATGAGTATTCAGGAACGTGACTATCATCCAAATGACAACCACGGCACCAATTAGCTCAAGCATGCTTTATCTCTCCTTCATATGAACTTTGCCAGCGCCCCCTCAGGCCTGTCATGTATCTATCATACTTATTATTCAACACAAGAGTCCATCTCCCTATTAAACTACATAGGAAAAAGATTCTAACTAAAGTCTGCCCGGGGCAGAGGAGGAAGCGGGGCGGTAGGGGAATCCTTCCAGGAAGGTCGACAGAGCTTGTCTTAGGTCGGCTGAAGGGGTGCCGAGGTCGCTGGAGGCCGCCTTGCACTGGCTTGTACCCTGGGCTATAATTAAAAGTAACTTTTCGTAAGATATTGGCTTTAGGCAGCTGGTTACGAGAGCATAGCCCCGTGCCGGTTCGCATATAGGATAAGGAGACAATGGGGAAGGACAGGTGAGCCAATTGACCAATAAACGCAGAGTCCTTTTAGCGCTCATACTGGTCACAGTACTGGCGGTAGGGGTTTTTGACTCTTTTTTCGGCCGGGCTGGAGCTGATGAAGGCGGATTTTCCAACCTTAGGACAGTTTTGGAAGTTGCTGCTTTGATTAAGACCCAGTACGTGGACCCGGTGAGCTTAACCGATCTTTTTAAGGCCTATGTTGCAACCGGCAGCATCAACGGCATGTTGGGTAGCCTCAATGACCCCTATACCCGCTATATGGACCCCGAAGCGTACAAACAAATGCAGGTTGACACCACCGGTGTTTACGGCGGGATAGGTATCGTGGTAGGGATGCGGGATAATAAGCTAACCATCGTGGCACCCATTGAGCAGACCCCGGGTTTTTACGCTGGCCTTCGAGGCGGTGATGTCATCGAATTCATCGACGGCAAACCTACTAAGAACATGTCCCAGGATGAGGCGGTCAGCTTGATGCGGGGCGAACCAGGCGCCGAAGTGATTTTGGGTGTCCGGAAGAAAAACGGTGAGTTCCAGGAAGTGTCCATCATCCGGGAAATCATTGAAGTGCGGAGTGTAACTAGACAGGTGCTGTTAGATGGTGACATCGGTTACATCAGGCTGTCCAGTTTCAGCGAGCGTTCTGTCCAGGAATTGGAGCAGGCCTTAGGTTCCTTAGAGCGCCAAGGCATGAAGTCCCTGATTCTAGACCTTCGGGGCAATCCCGGTGGACTCCTGACAGCTGCCATCGAGATAGCTGACAAGTTTCTAGGGCAAGGCCCCATTCTCCATGTGGTGGGCCGGAACGGCGTTGTCCAAACCATTGAAGCCCAGGAGGAGGGAGCGACCAGGAACTATCCCATGGTGGTCATGGTAGACGGCTACAGCGCCAGCGCTTCTGAAATTGTATCGGGAGCCTTGAAGGACAGGGGAATTGCGACCCTAGTTGGAACCCAGACTTTCGGTAAGGGACTAGTACAGACGGTGATTCCCCTGCGGGATGGGTCAGCCCTTTCCCTCACCACTGCCCGGTACCATACGGCAGGGGGCACTGATATCCATTCCGTCGGCATCAAGCCTGATGTGATTGTCAGCCTTCCGGAGGGCGAAGAACCGCCGTATTACCTTTCAGATTATGAAGGCGGAAATGTTGTGGATATTGCCAAAGACATTCAGCTGCAGGCTGCCCTTGATGTGCTCCGGCCCGGGGAGCTGAAGAAGGCGAGTTAGGTTCTGTCTTGAGAGCAGCCGCGGATTAGAAAACGGGGGTGGTCGTAAATGCCGATCTGGGAGCTTTTGCGCTTAATCGGACGGGCCATCCCGCAAATGTTTTTCAATGTGGATTTTCTCATCATCATCGGCCTGATGTTGATGTTAAGCTACAGCCAATACCGGCGAAGAGCTGTCTTGGAAGAGCATCTATTCGGAACTACCTTTACCGACCCGCCTGCAGAAACGGTGAATACCCTTCTTTATGGGATTCTGGGCGGGCTTTTTGCCAGTGCTGTCTTTATTGGGATAGGAATTCCCCTTTCCGAGACCGG
>JAAYGR010000175.1 GCA_012727675.1 Bacillota bacterium | reverse complement strand
TGGTGCGGGCTTTTTCAATTAAGAGCTGGAAGATGGGTTCGGCGGCTTCAAAGCCCTCCAGCAGGAATTTGCACCAGTAGTACTGGGAGTACAGGTTAAAGGAGAGCTCATAATGTGAATCCCAATGATTCGGCGGCAGCAGCTTGATACCCATTTCCGCGTACAAAAGGGCAGCCTTAAAGGCTACGGAAGCCCTCGCCCTCACTGCTGCCCTAAGGTTGTATTCAGCCAAGAGCAGTCGCTGTTCTGGACCTTCCATCAGACCTACCGCGTGATTTAAGTGGTCAACAGCAGCGAATAACTCTGTATCGTCGAGGGTTGAGCTTTTGGAGTCCAGCATGGCCCGGCCTGCCTTTAGGTGGGCCTGTTTTTTCTCTTCGTCCGAAAGCAGCGAGAAGACTGCCTCTGCCACCCGGTCGTGGGCAAATTCATAGGTACTTGAATCCGGATCAGTACCGGCGTATGAGTTCTTGACTATTATCCCCAGCTCCAACGCAGGCTGCAGGTGTTCCCTTATGGATCCGGTAGGTTGTTTCAAAGCAGCCGACAGGGTATCCAGCGGGAACCAGCGGCCTAGGCAGGCAGCAAACCTGAGTATCTCCAGGGTCATGGCAGGTACCTGCTTTATCCTTTCCAAGATAAGGTGCACCACGTCTTCTCCCCAATTCACCGGCTCTTCACCGCTGAGAGTATACTGCCACGCCAGCTGGTCAGGGGAAAAAGTGAGGGCACCGGTGCTGTAAAGATTGAGGAGAAACTGCTTTATGTATAGGGGAACACCTCCGGATCTGCGGGAGACTTCAGCAACCAATTCCTCGATTCCGCTGGTCTGGCCCCCGAGGATGCTGCTGACCATTTCCTCTGTGTCCTGGGGCCTTAGGGCTTCCAGATGCAGCTTCCGCACTGCGGCTCCGCCATCGGTCAGAGTCTGGGCCAAGTGGGCTGCTACCTGTACAGCCCAGTCTGTGTTTGAACGGTAGGCTCCGATGAAAAGCAAAGATCCTTCAATCTCCCGGACCAAGGATGTTACCAGCTCCAGGGAGGCTGGGTCTATCCACTGAAGATCGTCTATAAATAGGACCAAAGGCTCTTCGCCATGGGCAAAAACGTCCAGCAGGGCAGTGAAGGCTGACCGGAAACGGCGTTCCGCCTCCTTAGGCGGTGCAGCCGGCACAGCGGGAAATTGTCCGGTGAGGGAGGCCAGTTCCGGGATGATCTGGGTGAGGACACCGCCCTGCCGCCCCAGAGCCTGCCGCACCCGGCGTTTCCAAAAATCGAGTTCCCTCTGGCCCCTGACCAGTATCTGGCGGACTAGAGCATTTACAGCTTCCAGAACAGGAGTGTAGGGGACTTCACCCATAATCTGGGGGCATTTACCGTATAGGAAGTATCCCTTGCTGCTGTTGATGCCGTTTCTGAATGTGTTGACCAGGGCAGTCTTGCCTACACCCGGGTAGCCGGAAACCAGGACTGCCTGGCATTGCCCCTGCTTTGCTTCCCTGTATGCTGCTGCCAGTACAGCTATCTCCCGATCCCGGCCGAAGAGCTCCTCTTGCTCCAGGAGATGTTGGTATAAATCGGCTTGGCCGAGGGCAAATGGGTGAACACTCCCAGTTCTCTCCCATTCGCGATGACACCTGGCCAAGTCAGCCTGCAGAGCGCTGATGCTGTGGTAGCGGTCATCGGGAGATTTGGCCAAAAGCTTCATCACAATCTCTGACAATGCCTCTGGGATCTCTGGGTTGACTACGTGGGGCGGCTGGGGCGTCGATGACAGATGGGCATAGATCCAACCCAGGGCATCTTCGGCCTGGAACGGCAGAGTCTGGGTCAATATTTCATAGAAAATGACACCGAGGGAGTATAGATCACTTCGGTGATCCACACCGCGGCTCAGTCTTCCAGTCTGCTCGGGGGACATATATGGCAGGAACTGGTCTAGATCCCCTTGGACCGGTACAATCTCAACCTCTCCCGTTTCTAAATCAATGTAGATGGTGTCGGGGCTGAGGGCGGTTACCACATCTCCACGGCGGTGGCGCTGTGCGATATATTCACACAGCGGCGGGTAGAGGGAGAAAAAGGCTAGAAGCCGCTTATCTTGGACAGACATCACATACTGTGCAAGGGATTGCATGTCAATATCCCTCCCTGGCGGAGCTGCAACGAAGGAAGATACTGGAATAATTCCATTATACAATATTTTGCGACCCTCGGGACATAACTTCC
>JAAYGR010000174.1 GCA_012727675.1 Bacillota bacterium | reverse complement strand
TCTCGATTACAGCAGGCTCATTTGTGTAAATAGAAAGAATCTGCCTCGGAAAGAAAAAGGCAAGGCAGGAAAAGATCAGCGCCATTGCTATGCAAATCCGAAGCATCAGGGTAATGGTCTTGTGAATCGACTTCTTATCCTCTGCGCCCCAGTACTGCCCGGTCATCACGGCAGCGCCGCCGCCCATGCCCAAACACAGCACGTTGAATATAAAGAAAAACTGGTTGGCCAAAGATGAACCGGAAATGGGGACCTCCCCCAATGCCCCCAGCATCACCGTATCCATCAGGTTTACGCCCATATTGATGGTCTGTTGGGCCACCACCGGCAGAGCAATAAGAAGTGCCTGTTTGTAAAAGCGTTTATCTCTAACAAAGATCCGCATACACTATCTCTCCATGTCTCCTTAGATGGAATAGCTTCATCATGTTATCCTTCAACATTATGCCATAAGCAGGCACTTCTTGCATGGGTTCGCCGGCAGCCTTTTCCTGTTAAGTGACCTACATAGCTTTGCACTAACAACGCGCCGTGAAAGTGCCCCAAGGTGAGGAAAGCCCTTGAGGGCTTACCAGCCAGCCGCGGAGGCCACCCAGCCCAGGCATCCTACGCCGAGACCGATGGAGAAGATGGAGCAGCACCGCCCCTCTTGCCTCGCAGGGCAACTGTCAGGATCCGGCGGTTTGCCCTTTCATTGACTCTCGCAGCCTCTAGACAGCGGCCGAAATCCCGGGCGAGGGATAACGGATATTCACCGCCGATATCCAACCCCCTTACATCTTTATGCATCATTATATTTTTAACCAGATCCAGCAGCTGCTCCAGCTTCATGCTGCCTTGGTCCCAATCGGTGATGGCGTCCGGCTTCCTCAAGACATCTTTATCGATGCTGATATAAACACCTGGCGTGGGGATAGCAGAGATAATGGCCCGCTTCACCCGAAGGTCTTGCCAGTCAGGGCCACCCTCGGGAAACAGCGAAACCTTGGACCGGAAACGGGAGGGAATAGTTCGGGCAAAATCAGGATCTGCTCCAATGATGACAACATGCCGCAAAAGGGGAAGTCTTTGAAGGGATGTAGCAACCCAAGCACCGCAGGAAGTGATGGATGGTGCCGGCGGCTCCGATAAATCAGTATGGTGATCGAAGAGAACTAGGGTAAAGGGCATCTCGATATCCGAAAGGAAAACATGGGTCACATAGTGATAGTTCCCGGTCCCAAAAAATGCGATAGGCCGGGCCTTCCTCCCCTTCAGCCTTTCCCGGATAACCGCCAGTGCCCTAAAGTCGCAATATCCGTTGGTGTGTCTTAAGTCCGTGACGTCAATCCATTCATAGCTTTTCCCTTTGAAACTTGTCTGAATTTCATATACCCGATCAAAATCTAATATGGTTGCCGCAGGTTTCATGGTATCCAGCCTCTTTTCGGCAGTCTCCAAGACCAAGTACAGAACGAAGCGGCTGATCCTTTCACCGAGCCCCTCTAGCGAATCTACTTCGTTATTGGGCACACCTTTGCTTCCCGCACTGCCACCAGATCATCGGGGGCGATGGCTATCTGACACCCCTTGCGCCCCGCCGAGATATAGATTTTATCCTTACTTCTAATCGTATCGCTTATATAAAGGGGATAATCCTTCTTGCAGCCAATGGGATACACCGCCCCGGATATACCCGGTCAAAGACAGAATCTCCTTGACGGGAACCGATTCCACCTTTTTGTTCCCACTGGCTTTAGCAAGCTTCTTCATATCCACTTCCAAATCTCCCGGAACACAAGCCAGTATGACACCCGTCTTATCTCCCCGACAGACAATGGTCTTGTATAACATGCTTACAGGTATACCGCTAACTTCAGAAACGTGATTTGCCGAAAGATCCCCTTCATCTTCCATGTCGTACTCCACTACTTCATGGGGAATACTGCGCTTTTCTAGATAGCGAATGGCGTTGGTCTTGTTCCCCTTCTTCATTAGATGTTGCCTCCAAAGCTTTTCTGCGGCCGAAACTGAAAGCCTGCCGCGGCCGCATTCTGCAGCGTCAACGAATAATAGGTGGAAATAACCTACAAACCTACACCTCAACCCCGAGAATGCTCTGGAGCAGGTACCCGACGATGAAGCTAATCAAAGCTACGCCCATGCTCAAGACCGCCATTTCCAGGAACCTTTCTTTGAAGCTAAGATCCTGGACCACAGAGACATAGAAACTGAAGCAGAAAATAATCAGCAAAGCGACAATTAACGTACCTGCAAGGCTGATGATGTGGTTTTGAAATATAAAGTACGGCAGGATGAGAAGCACAACTGTGCAGATATACGCTGCCCCTGTGTACATGGATGAGGTCAAAGCTGTATCGAATTTCCCCTCTGATTTCCTAGAAAGATACTCCGAAGCAGCCATCGAGAAGGATGCTGCGATGCCGGTAATAAGACCGCTTAAGGCTACCAGCTTATTGTTCTGAAGGGCAAAGGTCAGTCCTGCCAAAGCACCGGTAAGCTCAACCAGCGCGTCATTCAAGCCCAAGACCATGGAACCTACATAGTTGAGCAGCTCCTCATCGATGAGGGCAATCAGCTCTTGTTCATGGGCATCTTCTTCCTGGGCGATACGCTCCGCCTCTGGAATGTACTTTGCTATCTCTGTATAGTTAACCTGGGCCCTTTCCTCGCCCTGTTCCATGAGCTTTATCCCGAAGGTGATGCCAAAGATCCTCGCCAGCCAGTAAAACAAGAACACTAAGACTCGATTTGGTTTGACCTCCCGGCCGGTGTAGCGGGACCAGAACTTGGCGTGCCGCAGCTCATCATCTCCGATCCTCTGCAAGATCTTGCTGTTGTGTTCGTTCTGTACTGTCTGGGCGAGCCGGGAATAGATGTGGTATTCAGTGATCTCCCTCTGCTGTGCCTTAATTAGCTCCAACTTAACTGCTTCTGGAATAGAGGTGGCCAATGTGTCACTCTCCTTCTGATGGTAAGCTGCAACACTAACTTTGACATAAGGCAGCTTTTTCCTTTTGAGTCCCTTGCTCAGCCCCTCCCGACTTTCAACCCTTGAATATCTCGACAAAAACTACAGCTGCCGGTACAGTCTATCTGCGAAGTACAGCGGATTTCCTAAACATCTGACAGCCGTCCGCTAGTTTCATGAGAACTTCCAGGCAAAGCTCGCTCCTCGGAGCTGGGGAGAGCCTCAACTGGGCACACCCTTGTCTACCGGCGGATAGCACTGAACTAACACTATAGGGGCAGCGCCAGCATTCTCACAAACCAGCCCCTTGACGCCGTGGGGAATGAAAAACTGATCCCCTTGAGCTATATCCACTCTCCCACCCTCATAATGAAGCCTTCCCCTGCCCGATACCACGATCAAACATGAAAAGCTGTGCTCTGAATCCATGGAAAGCTTGGAGCTGACAACAAACCGGTCCATGGCAAAGGCCGGGGTCTGCTCCAGGCTGATAAGGGTTTCTCGATAGTCGCCTTCCTCTGCCCCGCGGGCAGCGGGAGTCAAGCAGTACTTGGCCAGTAGCTCCGACCTTTCAAAGCCCTGATAGTGGAAACAGTCAAACATCCTTTCAAACCCAAGCCCCAGGTGGCAGAACTCATCGGGAAGCTCCAGTCCCCCGGAGGTCCGCCTTTCAGTCCTGATGGTGTAGTCGGTGGGTTCTTGAATTTCAATTATGAAACATCCCGGGCCGATGGCGTGGGGCACCCCGCCCTCAACCAGGTATACATCTCCCGGCTTAACATAGATTTTGTGCAAAGCATCTATCATCCCGGTGATGTCCTGTGTCTCAAACAACCTTACCCAGTCCTCCCTAGTTACCCCCGGCTTAAATCCGAGCAAGACATAAGGGGGTTCCGGACCGATGGTACGGCCACCGATAACATACCAGGCTTCGGTCTTGCCGTAATCGGAGCTAAAGAGCCTCCGGGCCGCCGGTTTATCCGGGTGAACTTGAATGGCAAGGCGCTCTGCAGAATCGAGAATTTTCACCAGGATGCCGGTTGCCGGACCAAATTCTTCAAAATGCCTCTTACCCAAGAAGGCCTCGGGAGCCTGGGTGATCAAATCCTTTAGAAATATCCTTTCGCCGCCATACTCAAGCTGGGAAAGACCCTCATTGGCATCCTCACCGCTACCTGAACGGTAAGATGTAACCAGGGACGCAACCCACTCCTCAGGGAACTGATTGTCTGCAGGATTCTCACAGCCGTGCCACTCATCGATCAGCTTGCCGCCGGTATATGTACGCCAGACCCGGGTGGGATATAATTTCAAAGGCTGACTGCTGAGGGCCAATATATCATCCACTGATTTATCCTCCTCTAGATATCTCCTTTAGTCATGAATAAAAACCCAGCTACTATTCTTTTAGAGGCTTTTCACAAGAATCCTCTGTCTCTTCGCACATTCGTGTAATGCAGGGCGGTTTTTGGCACCTGGAAACGCTTCCTACCGCCCATAATTATTCCGTTCCCCCTGCCGATCTGGCAGGAATCTTCTTGTATTCGTCGAATCTTTGTATAGTTCCATTGATCTGAATCTTCGGGTTACGCCTGATAGGAGGAGGTGGTTTCAGACAACAGGTAGAACCAGAAGCAGATTTGCCCGGTAACTAACGATTTCCAAAGGAGGTTGTCCGATGAGATCCACTGCAAGACTCAAGCGCGTCTCCCGGGGGCTCAGTCGAGCCGATGTAGAAGGAAAGCGTCCGGTGATAAGCTATCGGCTTGCTACAGCCACTGCCTGAGAAACTGCAGAATTTCATACCGCATGGCAGCAGTCTCAAAATGGCCGGTATTGTACCTTACAAGGCGCCAGGCCTCCGGTGCACCCATTTCCCCATAAACCTCCTTCAGGGCCGCATCAACCCGATCCAGCCC
>JAAYGR010000316.1 GCA_012727675.1 Bacillota bacterium | reverse complement strand
GAGAAAGGAGTGTTTCCGCATGAGTTCCTCATACGTAAGCGATGAAACACTTGACTCTCTAGTGCCAGTCGATCTCGCCTATAGGGAGTTGATCAAACCGTATGATCCCATGGTGTTAAGGCTTGCAGAGGAGTGCAAGCGGAGTAGTCAGATTCTTGAATGGGTGGTTGGATTCAGCTACGCTCGTTGGCTCACTTTACTGGGCAAATACTTCGGGTCGTCAGTCGAGTTCGGCAGGTGCTTCAAGTCCTCGATATTGATGTGTGCCGTGCTGAGAGCTCTCGGCTTCGGAGAAGAGCACGTGTTTGTAATCGTTACCTGCCATAAGGGCGAACCCTTTTCAGATGCTCTTCACGCAGGTACCGTGGTCAAGATCGAGGACGAATGGTTCTACATAGACATGACGAAGTCATTTTGTATGGGTCGGGTTCACGGACTCGTTTCGCTCGGGAATTTAGTTGAGCATAACCGTTGCATAGCCATGTTCAATGACGCTATGAGTTACATTCACCTATGAGGGAGGGCGGAGCTTTCGATGACGGAATCCTACCGTGTTGAAGATCTCGTTAAAGTATACAAGGTACCTGGAAAGCCCCCTGTTTACGCAAACAACGGTGTGAATCTAGTAGTGCCGTCAGGAATCGTCTTTGGCATTTTCGGACCGAATGGAGCGGGCAAGACAACACTCATACGACAGATTGTGGGCCTGCTCTGGCCAACCAGAGGCCGAATCTACCTCCACGGCGTAGATGTAGTACAGCACCCGGACGTCATACCCCGGCAGGTAGGCTACTATGGTCAGAGACTTGTCTACTTCTGGACACTTAGCGCGATAGAGCTTCTAGTGTTCACTGGAAGATTGCGGGGTATGACGGACAAAGCTGCAAAGGCGCAAGCTGACGAACTAATATCCCGAGTTGGGCTAGACCACAAAGCTTCGCGTCTTCTTGCGACCTTCAGCGGAGGGGAAATCCGAGTGGTCAGTGTACTCACATCTCTAATGGGGAACCCACCCGTGGTGGTTCTGGACGAGCCGACGGCGGAGCTGGACCCTGTTATGAGACAGAACATCTGGAACCTCTTGTTTGCGGTAAACAAGCAATTCGGTACAACCATCATTTTGGTTACACACAACGTGCTTGAGGCCGAACAAGTGGTTGACCGGGTTGCCGTGATTGACGAGGGAAGGGTGGTCGCCGAGGGGACGCCGAGTGAGCTGAGAGCCAGCATTGCGGACAAATCCCGCGTGGAAGTGCGCCTTAGGGTGCCCGAAGCACCTGGGATCCTTCTCACCGGAGCGTGGACCGAGATGAGAAGAGGCGTTTTCAGCTGCACGGTACCGCGTTCGGAGGTAAGTTCGTTGCTCCATGCGATTACCGGGGAGCTAGACCCCAAAGCCGTTGAAGATGTGAGGGTTGTCAACCCGACCCTCGAAGACTACTACGTCACGGTGGTGGGAAAGCAATGGCAATGAATCGAACTTCGCCTGGACATTTGCGCAAAGGCTTTTCTGATTTCTGCCTCCTGCTCAAGGGGAACCTCCTCGAGCTTCGAATGTCCTGGACGTGGTATCTCGCTTTTGCGTCCTTCGACGCGGTGATGTTTCTTATATTTATGTGGCTTGTCATCGGCAGAGGGAACCCCGATTCCATTCTTTTCGTAATCACAGGTAGCCTCACGCAATCGCTGACTATGTCGGGCATGTTGTCGCTGGGTCAGGACATTGGGAGGATGAAAGAGTACGCTGTCTTTGACTACTACGCCACCCTTCCCATAAGCAAGACGTCGTTTATCATGGCGCTCGTAGGGAGTTCGCTACTTCGCACCCTGCCCTCGATGATCTTATGCCTGGCATTTGCCACGGTGGTGCTGAACGTTCCCATCCGTCCCAACGTACTCCTACCGATTACGGCATTGCTGGGCGGATTCAGTCTCGTAGGTATCGGGGCCGTTATCGGCTTCTACAGTAAGACCGGCAGGATAGCAAGCTATGCAACTCAGATAGTAAGCCCAATCCTTACATACCTGGCTCCGGTGTTCTACCCTGCTGAATCGTTGCCCCGTTTTCTGCAGATCACGTCCCGCTTTGTACCCACGACTTACGTTGCCAGACTCCTGCGAGCAGGGCTTTCCGGGGGTCAGATCAGCTCAAACTATCCTGACTTAGCGGTCCTTGCGCTGTTCACCTGCCTGTCAATAGGGCTCGTCTTTCCCAGGTTGGACTGGAGGTCAAGGAAGAACTAGGACTACTGCGGACATAGCCAGTCGGAGCAGAAGGCCAAAACTGAAGGAGGGAGGTGAGAAATTTGGCTGCTGCAAAGAAGTACAGCCGCCCTACGGTGGTTCCCTTAAGTGCCGTCTGTCGGGACTGCG
>JAAYGR010000020.1 GCA_012727675.1 Bacillota bacterium | reverse complement strand
GGGCAATGAAGAAGCTGTAAGGCTCATGTTAGGTGAGCTGGTTGAGACATATCACCCAGACGAAGCTCAGGTTGCGCAGGTGGCGGTAGCTGGGGACGACTAGAACGCCATCGTTGACATCTTTCGGGTCCTAGTTCTCAAGCAAGGGTGGGATTGTAATGTCCTGGCACAGTAATTCGATAGCCGCGATCTGAAGGCGGTATCTTGCATCAGTATTTCGAAACAGCTTGACTAAAGTCTACCAGGAATCGTGCTGGGCCCGTACCTACGATTCAGCGAGAGGGGCAGCACTAGAATTCATCAGCTAGTGCTGCCCCATTCAGTAGAGATGAAGTACTACGTTGAAGGGGTATCGAGGACAGAACTGAAGATCAAGTCTTTTCCGACCCAAGAAGTAACCGAGAAAGGAGACGCGATATGTTCACAGGCCTTAGCGGTTTGGTACATAGGCGGAATGCCAAGAGTGCTCGGGCATCTAGTTGGGATAGGACCGGTAAGAACAAAGACTCTATCCCTATCCCGGCGGGCCAGACGGCAGTGATTGCCGACATACAGGGAGCGGGGTGCGTCAAGCATATCTGGATGACTATTGCTTCACAGGAGGAGTATTATCCAAGGCGGGTCCTTCTGCGGGCCCATTGGGATGGTGAGGAGCAGCCTAGTATTGAATCCCCAATAGGCGATTTCTTTGGGGTTGGGCATGGGGTAACAAACCATTTCATGTCGCTGCCTCTTAATATGGTCACTCGCCAAGATAGGCCCCAGCGCCATGCGGCAATGAACTGCTTCTTCCCAATGCCTTTTGCTCAAGGAGCGAGGTTTGAAATAGTCAATGAGGGAGAACAGGACATTGCCGCTTCTTATTATTACATCGACTATGAGTTATATCCAAACGAGCGAGAGGTTCCGGAACTCAGATTCCATGCCCATTGGAGAAGGGAGTTCACAACACCTGAGTGTGCGTTAACTGATGCCCACGACACAGCTAATCTTACGGGGTATGGGAACTATATCATTCTCGATGCCGAGGGAGCTGGGCACTATGTAGGCTGCAACCTGAGCATCGATCACATCAACCCTATACCTAATTTCCCCTGGTTTGGCGAAGGCGATGACATGATCTTTATTGATGGGGAGGACTGGCCGCCGACGCTGCATGGAACCGGTACAGAGGACTACTTCTGCGCGGCGTGGGGATACCCGTCTTTGGAATATAGCGGTCCGTACCACGGCATCTCTTTGGCGGCTCCCATAGCTACGAACCCTGATTGGCCAATGCCCCGGGATAAAGACCTATGGCCTGAGCCAAATGCTGCTGAACCTGACTTAACCTACAGCGGCAAATGGACCATGTATCGCTTTCATATCGAGGATCCGGTGTATTTCCACAAGAGCATCAAGGTCACAATAGAACATGGGACAGCCAACTGCCATGCCGATGACTACTCATCGGCAGCCTACTGGTACCAAACGGAACCGCATAAACCGTTTCCTACTATGCTGCCAGTAGAAAAACGGCTGCCCCTGACCAAACGGGAGAGCTTGAGAAGGTTCATGAGGACGATATGATGTCGTGGGAAGTACTCTTGCTCAACTAAGCCCGAAGACACGGAAGAGGCAGGAAAAACACGATAAACGAAAATAATCCAGAAAACCGATCGATGGCGGAAGGATTTCTCAAATCAAGGAATAATTGATCTTAAGAGCTTTGTGTAGTCAATATATGGGATAGTTGTACGTTGCCGCGACTCACATATCATCACTACATACATGTTTCGGCTTCTATGCTGAAACATCCCCAGAGCATAACTCAATTGGTTAGTATGTATACCTTCATCGACACTGTCATTGGCCCTTGTAATCATCTTAGAGTGGAGAAGCGCAGCGGAACGAGAATCAGCTTGTCTCTTGGTGAGTAACGTATGGTATCGCTTCTATGAAACTGTAGGCGGGAAGGAACTTTGACAGGCTGCAACCCCTAGCTTGAGAGATCTATATACATGTGAATATGTGTTATCCGTTTTCTATATGCCTGCTGTAGTATCTGGTGTGGCGGTTGCCATCGTATTCCAATGGATCTTCAATCCAGAGCTAGGTTTGGTCAATGCTATCTTAAGCTACTTCGGCATCAAAGGGCCCATGTGGTTTGCCT
>JAAYGR010000173.1 GCA_012727675.1 Bacillota bacterium | reverse complement strand
TAAAATTTCTGGTGACAATAGCGGAGGGGAAACACCTGGTTACATCCCGAACCCAGTAGTTAAGCCCTCCAGCGGCGATGGTACTGCCGGGGTGACCCGGTGGGAGAGTAGCACGTCGCCAGGAAATTTTAATGAAGAACCCGGTGGGTAATCCACCGGGTTCTCTGCATTCCATCCCCTGGGGGCAAGACGCCCCTAACAACTAAGAACAATTCACAATTCCTACTTCTCGGCTATAACCAGCATTTCGAAGTGGTCGGTGGTGAGCTGCTCTTCCCTTGAAAACGCCCCTAGCTTGGCCCCGAATATTTCTACTTTGTGAAATCCCAGGGACTTCAACAGCCAAGTTATCTCGCTGGGCATATAGTATCTTTCATTGACCACGATCTGATGTTGGTTTCCATCATCATCAGTGAAGGTGAGTAGATCATGACTTCTCATGGTCATAAAGTCGAAATGTTCACTCGTAGAATCCTCAGTTGCTTCATGGGTGCTTGTTTCAAGAGAATCATGACTGGAATGAAATAGGCGGTACAATCCGCTTAAGGTAGTAAAGATGAACTTGCCCGGGGTCTTCAAGGACTTTGCTGCGTTTTTCAATATCTCGAAGTTCATCTCATCGGTTTCCATCAAAGGGAAGGCACCCTCACAGAGCATGATGGCCGCATCAAAGTGGTTTTCAAAAGGCAAGTTCCTGGCATCATGCTTCAAGAACTCAATTTTCAAGTTCTCCTTTTTCGCTTTTTCTCTGGCCTTCCTTAGTTGGGCTTCAGATAAATCAATGCCTGTGACAGTATATCCTCTCTTGGCAAGCTCTATGGCGTGCCTACCTGTCCCGCAACCAATGTCAAGAATGTTGAGAGACTTATCGTAGTTAAGCTCTTTCTCTATAAAGTCACATTCACCTATCGTCCCCTGGGTAAAAGGCTCTTTGTCATACTGCTCGGCATAGTTCTCAAACAGCTTCTCGTACCACTGCATCATTACCCAATCCTCCAGCAAGTTCGTTTTGGCGCGTACTTCGATTAGTTCGATCACCAAATGCCCCTTAGCCCGATTACTAATTGCATTTGTCCGACAACACATTTCGCGTCATGTTGACGACTTAGTCATTGTGCCGATCCTGTCTACCACGGAGGGATATCAGCGTGTTAGAGGTCTTAACTTCTCCCTTTGCTGTCGACTTCTGTTTCTAAATTCCGCCAAATGTTGGAAACTCCTTGTAATGATGCTTGTTGACTCTCTTGGAGTTCTGTTTTCTCGAGAAAGGAGTTTTTCCAGGTACAGTGAACTAAGGAACCCAATTGGTAAGGTATTGACCATGGCTTTGAACGGGCGTCAGCTCATATGCCGACTAGAAAGGATGATATCCTGTGGAGAAGCTCAGGCAAGCATTCCGAAAGGCAGGGCGATGGGTAAAGCGCAATGCACGGCCTTTGGAGGCGGCCCGTTGGGAATACGCCTTTGAAAGTGGACCCCGGGAAAGGGTACTTGAAGTATTAGAGGCATATCAGAACGAGGACGGAGGATTTGGCCACGGCATCGAGCCGGATTTTTGGCTGCCCGCCTCATCGCCCATGGCTGCCTGGGCAGCAGCCCGTATTCTGCTGGAAGTTGAGGCAGACCATGATCTTCCCATGGTCCAGGCCCTGGTGGATTATCTCTGCTGCTCACAGGAACCCACAGGTGTGTGGCCTGCGGTTCTACCTGACAATAATGCTTTCCCCCATGCCCCTTGGTGGCAGTGGAAACCTGGGGTGGAGAAGCGGTGGATGTTCAATCCCAGTGTGGAACTCGCGGCTCATCTCATCTATTGGGCAAGTCCGGGAAGCAGTGCCGCTGAACAAGGGTGGAAGACTGTGCCCCTTGCACTCAAACGGCTTATGGATTGTACCGAAATGGATATGCATGAGATTGCGAACTACCTGATGTTCAGAGAGCTTATGGAGCCTAAGGCGGCGGAATTGGCGGAGAGAACTGGCTATTTGCTGGTCAATGTGGAAAGGAAGCTGAAGGAGCTGGCAGCGGCCGCGGTGGAGATGGATGTTTCCCAGTGGGACTGCGGCTACAAGGCACTGCCCCTAACTTATGTTCATAGGCCTGACAGCTTCCTTTGTGAAGTATTTGGCGACTTGGTTGATGAAAACCTCAATTTCTATACAGAACAGATCGATGAAAACGGTCTCTGGTCTGTTACCTGGGAGTGGAGTGCTTATCCCAGTGAGTTTGCGGTAGCAAAAAGGTATTGGCAGGGGATTATTGCCCTGGAGCGGTATAGAATCTTCCAGGCCTTCGGCTGGCTGACCATGAACGTCTCATGATTATTAACAACCATCGCCGGTCGGGCTGACGGCGGTATCTTTATCACCGGCTAAAGGAGCGTCTAGCTAGAGGTAAAGATTAGAGAAATGTAGAAATACATACCTTGGTATATGTCCGTATATTTCTGGTGTATAGAGGTGCTGATGATAGCGTTGCATGTAACCTCTAAGCAGTGCTTCCCAGGGCATATCTGCTGCAGAAATGGAAGGGAGCATTGAAAAATCCAATTGGGGGAGAGATCAATTGATGACTGGTTTAGGGGGATACCCCAATTTAGTTACTCTCAATGAAGTGTTGACAAGGGCAGAGCAGGAAGGTTATGCAGTGGGCTCCTTCTCTCCTCGCTATACTCCCATGATCAGTGCGGTAATGGCCGCTGCGGAGAGATGCAAGTCTCCTGTGATAGTCCAAATATCCAGTCGAGAACTGAACAAATATGGGATCACCGTTGATGAGTTTGCCGGGGAGTTTTACCGGGTGCTGCGGGATGAGCGGACCTCAGTCCCAGTGGTCTTGCACCTAGATCATACCAGGGAGAAAGCTCTCATCGAAGAAGCCATCGCAGTAGGGTTCACCTCAGTAATGATCGATGCCTCCCACGAAGAGTTTGACCGGAATGCAGCCATGACCAGGGAAGTGGTAGAGTATGCCCACCCTAAGGGAGTATCTGTAGAGGCCGAGCTTGGGCGGATCGGTACAACTGATTTTGTTGAAACAGATACAGATGAAGAGCTTTTTACTGAGCCTGAGGAGGCCAAGCTGTTTGTGGAACAGACCAAGGTTGATGCTCTAGCTGTATCGGTTGGCACTGCCCACGGCGTCTATATGGTAAGACAGCCCCGGATAGATTTTGAACGGGTAAGGAGGATCCGGGAGCTGACCAATGTGCATTTGGTTCTCCACGGCGGCTCAGGTGTCCCTTCCGAGATGATCAGGAAAGCCATCCAGCTTCCCGGTGGGGGGATCAGTAAAGTCAACATAGCTACTGACTTGGAACAGGCTTTCTTAGCTGCCATCGGCAGAAAAGAGTCCATGACCAATAAAGAGTGCTGTGCCTTGTCTCCTTCACTGCTGAGAATTGGCCGTGAAGCAGTTGCAGAGGTAGTGGCAGATAAGATGACCCATTTCTTAGGCAGTGAGGGAAAGGCGTAAGAAAGAGTTATAGAAAGTGAGTGGTGAGTGAACAATTGGCGGCAGCAAAGATAAGAGATGAACTGCGGGCTTTAGGCCGTTATATGATTGATAACCAGTTGGTATGGGGCAGTTCTGGCAATATCAGTGCCAGGATTGGGGATGACAGATTTCTTATCAGCGCCAGTGGTGCTTGGTTGGGTGACCTTGCTCCAGACGATTTGGTGGAATGCAGTATCAGCGGCAACAGGGCTGTTGGAGAAAGAAAACCATCCAAGGAATTCCCTTTACATCGGGAAATTTATGCCATGCGGCCGGAAATCAATGCTGTTATCCATTCATCTCCTTTTTACAGCTCGTTGATTGCCTGTACCAAGGAGCCGGTGTTCAACAATTGGTTTGTAGAATCAATGTACTACCTTGAACGGGTAGGGCGGGTTGGTTACAGCCATCCCGGCTCAGACGAATTGGTGGAAAGCATCAAGAAGGAAATAGCGGGGGCCAATGTCCTGATCATGGAAAACCATGGAGTCTTGGTCTATGATACCAGTATTAAGGAAGCCAGGATGGCCTTGCACACCCTTGAAGTAATGTGCCGCATGATGATTGCATCCAGGAGTGCTGGGTTAGAAATCCAAACCTTGCCGGATGAGACAGTGGAGGATTTCTTGGCTAACTCAGGATACCGCCCTCGGAGGAGGTGGCCCGATGATCGGCGTAGTGGCAGATGACATCACCGGCGCCCATGATATCGGCAGCATGTTTGTTAAGTCAGGTGCCTTGGTTCACGTGTTTTCATATGACCATAGGCTTACCGAAGAAGATATCAGCCGGCGGCAGCTGCCCGATGTATTAATCCTTGATACTGACTCTCGATTTGACACACCTGAAACTGCATACAACAAGGTATTTGAGGCCACAAGACTGCTCAAAGGGCTTGGATGCCGGCAGTTTTACAAAAAAACCTGCTCGGTGTTTCGAGGTAACATCGGGCCTGAACTTGATGCTATGCTAGATGCACTCAATGAGGATTTTGCCGGTGTAGTGGTTGGATTTCCCAAGAACGGGCGCCAGACCATCGATGGTATCCACTACGTGCATGGAGTAAAGCTGGAGGAATCTGAGTTTCGTAATGACCCAGTGCATCCTATGGACCGATCGAGCTTAGTTGAGCTGCTGGCAAGTCAGACAAAGCGTCGGGTGGGTTTGGTTAGGCATACGGTGGTTCGTCAAGGTGTTGAGCCGCTGCGGGAAGAGGTTGCTGCGCTGCGGGAGCATTATCAGTACGTAATCCTTGATGTGGTAGATCAAGATTCCCTGAAGACAATCGCCAATGCCTTACACCAGCTGCCTGTTCTTGGGGGCAGCTCCGCATTGGCTGAGGAGCTGCCGGTAAATGTG
>JAAYGR010000172.1 GCA_012727675.1 Bacillota bacterium | reverse complement strand
GAGTTTTCCTTTGAAGTGGAAGAATAGTAAAAGCTGAAAACCAAGAGCTGCTGAGAAAAACAGCGCTGGGGTTGAAACCCAGCGCTGTCTTCGATATATATACCCGCATATGACATTCCGTTTATCACCCCGGGGCGTCGCTTCTTAAGGCGAACTGCTGCGCCTTAAGCCGCCAGCGGTCACTCCCTGTTGATAGGCTGCCAGAATAGACTGTGGAAGCTGCTACTTTCGCCCAAAACGGCAAATTATGAAAACCAAGGAGGAACCCCGCCGGGGAGCAGCGTATAGATAGACCAGCTAGTAGTCCGGTGCATATATTCTTGAAAGAATTGTTGAAACACCGGCCAAAGAGGCAGGCAATGGGGAATCATGGACCGCCGTTAAGATTGTGACCAGCGGCGGCGAAAGGGGAGACTGTCCTATGAAATTGTCCTTCAGCACTTTAGGGTGTCCTGAGTATGATGTGGATCAAGTTATACAGATTGCTAATCAATGCGGTTATGACGGAGTGGAAATCCGCATGATTAAGGGTACAAGTGCTTTACATACGCTAGAGGAGTTTGGGCCCAAAGGGATAGGAGTCACCCGAGACAAGTTCAACAGACACGGCTTGGAAGTCGTATGTATCTCAACCGGAGTCAGATTCACATCCTTAGATCCCGAGGAGTTTAAGGAGCAGCAGGAAATGACTAAACTGAATATTGATATCGCCGCGGGTCTCGGTGCCAGGTACATAAGGGTCTTTGGCGGTCCTTTACCTGAGAATCAGGATAGGGAGGAAACATTCAAGAGAATCAGAGAGGGTCTGGCCTATGCAGCCCAGATTGGAGAAAGCCGGGAAGTTCTAGTGCTCTTGGAAACCCATGACAGTTTCAGCACCAGTAAACAGATCTGCGAGCTCTTGGGGGATGCACACATAGAGAACCTGGGTATTTTGTGGGACGTCTTGCATCCATACAGGCATGGGGAGACCTTTGCCGAAACCTT
Source organism: Bacillota bacterium (assembly GCA_012727675.1). Taxonomy (GTDB): domain Bacteria; phylum Bacillota; class Limnochordia; order DTU087; family DTU087; genus DTU087. The sequence continues at coordinate 2,690 of JAAYGR010000172.1, read as the reverse complement.
CAAGGCCTTAGGACCGTGGATAAAGCATGTCCACGTCAAAGACTCGGCTAACTTCTCTGAGGAGGAATTTGATCTGACCTTGGTCGGTGAAGGTTCTCTGCCCATTGGTGAAGCTGTTGAACTCCTCAGGAGCAGCGGATACCAAGGATATCTTTCACTGGAATGGGAAAAGGCTTGGCACCCAGAAATCGAGGATGCCGAGGTTGCTTTTCCCCACTATGCTAATGTGATGAAGGAGTACCTGGAACGGTAAAGAGGGATGCAGCCCACTGGTGCAGCCTACTATCGAAATCGTGTCAACTCACTAATTGGCTAACCGGTGCAGGCCGGCCTCACGGGCGATGGCAACAGCCTGCAGATATTCGGAGAGCTTCAAGGGACGACTTAGTTCGGGAAATTTGTTTGCCATATACGCCGGCCTGTACTGTCCCATTACGTTTACATAGGTATCAGGAGAAATTTCCTTGCCGATAAACTCCATGATCCTGCGGGTATCATGGAGGCGGCCGGGCATGACTAGATGGCGCAAGATGAGGCCCCGCTGGGCGATGCCTCTATGGTCAGTAACCAAGTCTCCAACCTGCCGATGCATCTCCCGGATTGCTGCCTGAGCTACTGTAAAGTAGCGGGGGGCATCAGCAAGGCGCTGGCCTGTTTCATCATCGGCAAATTTAAAATCCGGCATATAGATATCTACTATGCCGTCAAGGAGGCTTAAGGTGGGCAGGACATCATATCCGCCGGTGTTGTACACTATGGGCAGCCTTAGGCCCCTATCTGCTGCCGAGACCAGTGCCTCTAATATTTGGGGCACCACGTGGCTTGGAGAAACCAAGTTGATGTTATGGCATCCCCTTGTCTGGAGCCGCAGCATCATGTCGGCTAGCTCTTCGCTTGTCACTTCACTTCCAGCTCCGCAGGCACTGATATCATAATTCTGGCAGAATACACAGGCCAGGTTGCAGTTGCTGAAGAAAATCGTGCCGGACCCGCCAAGTCCTACCAAGACATCTTCTTCTCCATGGTGGGGACCGTAACTTGAGACTACAGCAAGTCTGCCGGTCCGACAAACTCCCAATTCGCCTTCCAGGCGGTTAACTTTACATACCTGTGCACAGATGGCGCAGTTCGCCAGCCTTCGGACAGCCTCCTCGGCCCGCTTCTTCAGCTCACCTTTTTGGTGAAGCTCTACATAGCCGGGGATGAAAGAATCATTGCCAGTCACCATAGGGGCAAGCCTCCTAGTGGTTTTTTTGATAGTTTTTGCCGAGGCCTCCGTCTTATCCTGCTCCTGAATCTGACGTCGGCGCAACATCCGTGATGGTGTATCTGCGAGATATCACAGTAAAGACATTTCTGCTGCAAGACGGGGAGGGTGAGAGGTTTTTGTTTACGTCCAATAGGAGTTAAGACGGGGGTAGGGGTGTATCAATCATTGAAGGAGCGGGGATGATGATCCTCCATTCGCGTTATTACATCATCGGCTGTACGAGGGGTAAGGGCCGGTATTGGTAGAATATAAGTAGGGATATATTAGGGCGCATAATATGCCGAGGAGAAAAGGATAAAGGCCATCATTAACGATGGCCTGGTCATGGTTATGCTGCGGCTCTACTCTCCGCCTTACAGCACCTTACTCAAAAAAGCCTGTGTTCTGGGATTCTGCGGGTTTTCTAGGACCTGTTCCGGAGGTCCTTCTTCTACGATAACACCTTCATCCATGAAGATAATCCTGTCGCCGACTTCCTTGGCGAAACCCATCTCGTGGGTGACTACCACCATGGTCATTCCTTCTTTGGCCAGTGTCTTCATAACATCCAGCACTTCGCCGATCATCTCAGGGTCCAAAGCCGAAGTTGGTTCATCAAACAGCATGGCCATGGGCTTCATTGCCAAGGCTCGGGCAATTGCTACCCGCTGCTGCTGTCCGCCGGAGAGCTCATCTGGATAAGCATTCTCCTTGTCCGCAAGCCCAACTTTGTTAAGCAGGTCCCTTGCAGTTTTTCGTGCTTCTTCTGGGGATTCCCCCCTTACCTTAATGGGCGCCAAGGTAATGTTCTCCAGTACCGTCATGTGGGGGAAGAGGTTGAACCTTTGAAAGACCATCCCCATTTCCCGCCGTACTTCGTTCACCTTGACATTGGGGTCGGTAATGCACTGGCCCCTGAAATATATCTTACCCGCAGTCGGCTCCTCCAGGAGGTTGAGGCAGCGAAGGAAAGTGCTCTTGCCCGAACCGGAAGGTCCGATCACCACAACTACCTCATGGGGCTCAATAGCCACATCAATACCCCGCAGTACATGGTTGCTGCCGAAAGATTTCTCAAGTCCTGTGGTTCTAATCAACTACCTTCAACCTCTTTTCCGACCAGGCTACCAGCCTGGAAATTGCTAAGGTCATAACCAAATAAATGAGGGCTACGACCATATAGACCTCGAAGGGTCGGAATGTCCTGGTGATTATCACTTGCCCTTTGCGGAGGAGGTCCTCCAAAGCTATCACCGATACCAGCGACGAATCCTTCAAAAGGGCAATAAACTCATTTCCCAAAGGGGGAATGATCCTCCGAAAGGCCTGGGGGAAAATGATATACCGCATGGCCTGGGAATTGGTAAGTCCCAAGGACTGGGCTGCTTCCATCTGACCCTTATCGATGGATTGGATGCCTGCCCTGACAATCTCTGCCACG
>JAAYGR010000171.1 GCA_012727675.1 Bacillota bacterium | reverse complement strand
GAAGGGCGTGGGCGATACCTTCTCCAGACAAAGGGTCTGTTAGACCGCCAGCATCCCCAGCCAGTAAGACCCGGGGGAGGCAGAACTGCCGGTCTTTGCCCCCTAGGGGAATTGGGTGGGCCTTGAGCTCCTGCTTCTCAAGGTCTACACCAAGCGAAGCTGTAAACTTAGCAAACTCGGTGAGAAAGCTTTTGCGGCGGGGCATAAAGGTGCCCATACCAATTGAGGCAGCCTTGGCCTTGGGAAACAGCCAGGCATAACCGTGGTGCGGGATTCCGTAGGAGACCAAGACGGTATTTCGCCAATTACGCAGTTCATCGCCGGGCAATTGGGATTCTATCTCAAGGGCAATACCGCTGGCCTTGGGTACATATAGACCCGTTTGCTTGGCAACAACACCTACAGCTCCATCGGCCCCGATGACGGCCGCTGCCCGATAGATGGAGCGGGTAGAACGCACTTCGACGAAGTTTTCGTTGACGTGGACAGACTTGACCTCTTCGCCGTCATGAAGCTCGGCGCCTGCGGCTAGAGCCTGCTCTGCCAAAAGGTTGTCAAAGCGGGAGCGCATCACCAAGTGGGCGATGGGAGTATCGGATACGTATTCTATCGGCTCGGTGTCTCCCATTGCCCACTGGACCTTTACTCTTCGGATGACATCCTCAACTACCGGCATAAAATCCGTATCTAGCCACTTACTGGCCCTTCCAGACACGGCACCGGCACAGGCCTTGTAGCGGGGCAGACTGTGTTTTTCCAACACCAACACCCTGACACCCGCCTTGGCGAGTTTAGATGCAGCAGCAGTTCCTGCGGGACCAGCTCCTACCACGATGCAATCATACAATAGGCTCACATCCTTTTTGTGTTAAGCTGTACGATATATCGGGATAGCAACCTTAATGGACTTTACGGGTATACTTACCAAGAGCATTCCCCTGAATCTTAAGGGAATCCTCCTTAGGGCCATTTCCTCAAGATTCGTGACAGCAGAGGGCACGGCGCGGAAAATGTAACTGTTACTTTACAAAGAAATCTTGTGCGAATCGACTAATTCAGAAGGAATAACTGACGTTTTCGTGGAAAGAAACTTGGGTAATCCCACGATTATTGTAGGAGGTAGGAAAGTGAGCAAAGCAATAGTTGACGAAGGATTTCTAGAAAGGACGTTTCAACTTCGGGAGAAGGGGACAGATGTAAGAACCGAGATCATGGCGGGGATAACAACCTTCATGACCATGGCTTACATAATCTTTGTTAACCCCTCTATCTGTCAGGAAACTGGGATGCCCTTTGCCGCAGTGATGTATGCGACCATTGCTTCAAGTGTACTTGCTACTGTATTGATGGCTTTCTTAGCTAACTATCCCTTTGCTCTCGCACCAGGAATGGGGCTTAACGCCTACTTTACCTATTCCGTTGTTCTAGGAATGGGTATGTCGTGGCAGACAGCCTTGGGTGCAGTGTTTCTTTCCGGTATCGTTTTTATCGTCCTGTCTGTCAGCCGGGTAAGAGAGGGCATTGTCAACGCTGTCCCCAGCACTCTAAAGAATGCTATCGGAGCCGGTATCGGACTGTTTATTGCTTTTATCGGTTTCAAGGGCTCAGGTATAATGGTCACTGATCCAGCTACCTTTGTAGCTATTGGCGACCTAACCAATCCCAACGCGGTGGTAACTATTATTGGCCTCGTGATCACCAGCATTCTCCTGG
>JAAYGR010000170.1 GCA_012727675.1 Bacillota bacterium | reverse complement strand
GCATAATGCGGTAGAAAATCTGCAGGTCAGTACAGCCGTCGATGCGGGCTGAGTACTCCAGGTCCTTGGGTATCGTCTTGAAAAAGCCGGTAAGCAGAAAAACCGACATGGGCATTCCGCTAGCCGCGTAGGTCAGCACCAAGGACCAGTGGGTGTTCAATAAGTTTAGATCACGCATCAACAAGAACAAGGGGAGGATTCCCAAACGAATAGGGATCATAATACCCGCCAAGAAAAACATATAAAAGAAATTACTGAGCCGGAATTGATAGCGGCTGAGGGCATAAGCAGCCAGTGAAGAACATGTCAAGACAAGGATCGTAGAGATCAAAGTTACAGTTACACTGTTGAGGAAGTAAGTATTAAAATGGGCTCTCTGCCACACCTTACCAAAGGTTTCGAAGCTCCACACCCGGGGCAGACCGAAGGGGTTCATGAATATCTCCCTGGTGGACTTGAAGGCAGTAATAATCATAAGGAATATTGGATAGACAAAGATAAAGGCCAGAACAATGAGGAGCAGGTATATAGCTCCTTCTACCACCCAGCGCTTAAGTACCCTTGACCTTTCGTGCATAGTCCACTCTCCCCATTTCATTTCTGCATCAATACTCCACTTCGCTTTGCCGGATCATGCGGACGCCAAAATACGACACAATAGCTACAATGAGGAACATCAATATAGCAATGGCCGAGGCAATTCCTATCTGTCCAGGTTCGCCACCGGTGGTGGAATCACCGAAAGCTGTCCGATAGAAGAAGGTCCCCAGGATATCAGTTGAGTAATACGGGTTGCCGCTGGACCCCTGCATAACAAACACCAACTCAAAGGTGTTGAAAATCCAGATAAAGGTCAGGATAGTAACCATACCTATAGTCGGCATAACAAGGGGCAGTGTTATATGCCGAAATACCTGCCAGCCGCTGGCCCCATCTACCCTCGCCGCCTCATGGTACTCCTCAGATATTCCCTGCAGCCCAGCCTTGAAGACCAAGATAGGAAACCCCAGCCAGCGCCAAGCATTAACCATAATCACAGTGAACAGAGCGGTCTCCGTCTGACCTAACCAAGGCTGTGCCAATTTCCCTAAGCCCAAGAGATGCAGAGCTTTATTGAAAGCGCCCCAAGTAGGATTAAGCAGCAGAAGCCAAAGAAAGCCCACAATTACCATGGACAATGTATAGGGCAGAAAAAACAACGTCTGCAGAAGGCCGTAGCCTCTCCGCTGTCTAGTGAAGAGCACTGCTAAGAATAGACCTAGGGTGCTCTGCAGCACAAAGGTGATCCCGAAAAATATAGTGTTATGCTTCAAGGCATTCCAAAACCTGATATTGTACGGTGCCTGCTGCAAGACAGTTCGAAAGTTATCCAGACCGCAGTAGACACCCCTTACCAAACCATCCCAGGAGAATAGGCTAAAGCCAAGGGCAGAGGTCAGCGGATATACCATGAAGACGGTATATAAAATGAGACCGGGAAGAAGGAAAAGGACATAAATGTTTTTCTGAAACCAGCGGATAACCAAAGGGACTCACTCTCCTAAGAATCCGGTAGGAAATGCCTTGGCTAAGACCTTTCCTACCGGAGATTATCTGCCTATCTTTTGAAGGGCTCGTACCAAGTCTCAAGTCCAGCCTGGATATTGGCCAATGCTTCATCTACAGTGATTTCGCCTGCAAATACTCCCTGGAGCTCATTCTGGAGCAGAGTCGACCCACTGGGCTGACCATAGCGGAAGGCTGTCAGCATCAAGTAGGGTGAAGAGCTCTCCTCCATTAAGGCCACGACCTCTGCCAGAAGTTCATTGTCAGGCTCTACTCCCGGAACTGCCGAGATCTGCTGGAGGGTATTGGTAAACATTGTGCCGTATTCCTCGGTTGCCAGGAAGCGGATAAACTCAAGGGCTGCTTCTGGGTGTTTGGTTGCGGCATTGATTCCATAGGAGCCGTCTACATACATGGTAAGGTACTTGAGCTGATCAGCAGTTTCAGCTGGCACCACAAACAGTCCTACTTCTAGATCAGGATTCATCTGGGCCAGGGTGCCCAGCTCGTAGATACCTGCCAAGAACATGGCGGCCATCTCCTGGGCGAACAGCATCTGCATATCGGTATAGCCGACACCCATATACTGATCCGGCAGGTAAGGCCTAAGTTCCAGCATCTTTTCAATAGCCGCCTTGATGCGGGGATCGGTAAAGGTTGTCTTGCCGGTTGTCACTTCCTCAAAGAAGGTGTTACCGCCGTAAAATGTAGGTGCTACTGCTCCGAAATATGTCTCCAATGTCCAGCCTTCCTTGCCCCCGTTGGCAAAGGGTATGTATCCTGCCTCTTTGACCTTGGCTGCCAGCTGCAGGAATTCATCCCAAGTGGAAGGCTCCTCCAAACCAAGCTCCCTAAAGATGGCCTTGTTGTAAAGCACCTGCACTGTCTGGACAGCGAAGGGAACTCCATAAACCTTCCCGTCAGCCCGGTTGGTTGCTCCCAGAAGCACATCCCGACTGAAGTTCGCAAGCTCCGGCACTTTTCCGTCTAGAGCCATCAAGTATCCAGCCTTGGCCAAGGGCTCCATTCCACCGTAAGCCCGCAGATGAATGATATCTGGGCCTGAGCCTGCCTGCAGCGCCGTTGCGAGAATGGTGTTGTATTCGGTGTTCCGATAAGCAACAAACTCGATATTGATATCCGGATGTTTCTCGTTAAACGCTGCGATGAATTTGTTGTATGCATCAACGTCTTCAGTTCTCCAGCTCCAGAACGTCAGATTTACCTTCTCCGCCATTGCTGCCGGAGTCAGCATTAATCCCAGGCAGGCGATGACTGTCAAGATAATCAGCGTCTTTCTTGTCACTATCATCGACTTTCCTCCTCGCATACTAAGCTGACCTTTGTGCCGAAAACCCCATAGCCGAGCCTGCAGCTTCACCACCACCTCCTGAATGTTGCTAATCACTGTGTATTTTTCAATACTATTTTCACCGCGTCTTTAGTTAATCCTTCTTACTTCTTGTATTTTCGTTAGAAGGTTTTTTAACCTATGCGGCGAACTCTCCCATATGATGTCTTGCAGCATCTGTCTGGCTGCTCTACGGCTTGACTTTATTGATTACATTTGCAACGCAATATTTGAGAAAGCGGTGATGGACATGAAAGATGCCTTCGAACAAAGCAACTGCCTAATTAGACTGCGGGGACTTCTGCCAAGCCTCAGGCCCTCTGAACAAAAGGTAGCATCATACATACTCTCCCATCCGGAGGAGGTAGTCTACCTGTCCATTACTGAACTGAGCCAAATCGTTGGTGTCAGCGATGCAGCCATAGTCAAGTTCGCTCAACGCATTGGGTACAAGGGATATCAAGATCTTAAGATCAATTTGGCCCAGGAACTGCCCCAGACGGGAGAACCGGTGTACGGAGAGATTGAGCTGGATGATAATATCAGCCAAGTTAAAGAAAAGCTGTTCCACGTAAATATCGCAGCTTTGCAGGATACACAGGAGGTCCTTGACGATTGGGCCCTAGAAGCCGCCATCGATGCAATGCTCGGTGCCCAGCGCATCGATTTCTACGGTTTGGGAGCTTCAGGTATTGTGGCCCAAGATGCGCAGCATAAATTTCTCCGCATCGGCCTCAACTGCAATGCCCATATAGACACCCATATGCAGGCTGCCATGGCCGCGCTTCTGAAAACCGGTGATGTGGCTGTGGGAATTTCCCACTCAGGCCAAACCAAAGACATTGTATCGGCAATGGCAATTGCCAACACTGCCGGAGCTACCACTATCTGCATCACCAATTACCCAGCCTCCCAAATAGCCCAAGAGGCCAAGATCAAGCTGTTCACTTCTTCCCGGGAAACCACCCTGAGAAGCGGCGCCATCGCCTCCCGCATTGCCCAATTGAGTGTAATCGATGTTCTGTATATAGGAGTAGTACTGAGGAAATACGAAATGGTCATGGACTGCTTGGAAAAGACGAGAAAGGCAGTAGCTGACAAGCGCTTTTAGACTAAAGCCATGGGAAAGGGGACCCAGCAGTGAAGGACTATGGAGAACACAGCTGCGGTATGGAACCGCTGGCTGGCAACAGCAGCTTAACAACAGAGGAACGCAATAAGAATTCTCTCCAGCTAGACACCATGTCAACCCAAGAGATCTTGACTTTGATTAACGCCGAAGACCATAAGGTTGCCCCGGCTGTAGCCGCCGCCATCCCCGAGATCATAGAGGCAGTAGACCTGATTGCCAACCGCTTGAAGGCAGGGGGACGACTCTTCTATGTGGGAGCCGGCACCAGCGGCCGCCTCGGCATTTTGGATGTGGCGGAAATCAAACCCACCTTCGGGGTCGGTCTGGATACCGTCGAAGCAATTATAGCAGGTGGAGCCAAGGCCATTACCGAATCTGTTGAAGAGGCGGAGGACGATTTTCACCAAGGCGGTGAGGAACTCAAACTCCGGGGAATTGGGGAAAGCGATGTGGTAGTGGGCATCGCCGCCAGCGGAAGTACACCCTTTGTCCTGGGCGCCTTAGTGACCGCCCGGAAGAGGGGGGCCGCTACCATCGGCATAGCCTGCAATCACAACAGCCGCCTCCGGGATTACAGCGATGTGACCATTGAAGTTGTAGTCGGTCCAGAGGTCCTCACAGGTTCTACCCGCATGAAGGCCGGTTCAGCCCAAAAAATGGTGCTCAACATGATCAGCACTGCCACCATGGTCAAACTCGGTCATGTTTATGAAAACCTAATGATGGGCATGCAGATAACCAACACCAAATTGGTACATCGGGCTGTTCGGATAGTTTCTGCCGCTGCTGGGGTATCTGCTGATGATGCCGCGGCTTTGCTGGAGGCTTCCGGAAACGATATTAAGACAGCCGTAGTCATGGGTAAGCTCCAGGTGGATGCAGCCGCTGCCCGGCAGCTCCTGGACAGGGCTGAAGGCTATGTCCGCAAAGCCATTGCCCTTGGTCGAAATACAATGGATTAATTCAACTGAAAACGATGGGTGGTCATATGGGATACATACTGGGTATCGACGGCGGTGGATCCAAGACAACGGCAATCCTCGCAGATGAAACGGGAAAAGTATTGGGCGAGGGTCGCGGCGGGGCAAGCAACTACCAGACTATTGGTCTGGAGAAGGCCGGCAAGGCCATAGGCACAGCCGCTGCTGCTGCCATTCAGGCGGCTGGTGAGGATTTTTCGCTTTCATTGAAGGACCTAGAGGGCAGGTTGGTAGTTGTCGCCGGTTTAGCCGGGGCTGACCGCCCCCTAGATAGAGAGCGCCTTTGGCCTGTAATTTGGAATCAGCTGCCCTTAAGGCCTGCACAACTTCGTGTGGAGCACGATGCCCGGGTCGCCCTCGCCGCAGCCACAGGAAACAAACCGGGGATCATCCTCATTGCCGGTACGGGATCTATCGCTTTCGGTATTGACGATACCGGTCGGGAAGTTCGTGCTGGAGGCTGGGGCCCCATCCTAGGCGATGAAGGTAGCGGCTACTTCATCGGTAAAGCCGCGCTGACCGCCGTACTCTGGGAATACGATGGCCGGGGGAAACCTACATCCCTTACCGAAAGAATCACATCGTTCCTGGGAACCCCTCGCCCTGATGAAGTAGTTCCCCTAGTATACCAGGGACCTCTCCAAAGACCTGAAATCGCGAAACTAGCGGAAATCGTGCTGGAAGAAGCCGTCGCAGGCGATGAGGTAAGCCAATGCCTGATCACTGATGCTGCGAAGCATCTAGTTAAACTGATCAGCGCGGTATTGGCCCGGCTTGAGTGGACTCAACAATCGATACCTGCCGCCGGGACGGGAGGGCTTCTGCGGCCCAGCAATCTCTTGTGGACAACCATTTCTGAAATGTTGAACCGTTCCCACCCCCAAGTCAACTTCTCTCCTCCAATTCTGCCTCCCGAGCTTGGTGCTGTCCTGTTAGGAAGGGAATCTCTAGATACGGGGATTCCATATGAGGAATTCCTCCTAAACCTTGGTTCCTACATAAGAGAAACCTTCTGAGTCTCAATATTGCCGTATTTTTTTACAATGGTGTGCCCAGCTATGGGGCGAAATATCATGCCTTGGCTCGTAGCAGCCCCCCGCCGTAAAGGCTGTATAGACCGGTGATTTTGCAGGTTGTCCAACAAAGGAAATTCCCACCATACGCAGAAGTATGAGTGTACCTAGGGAACCTATCTATCAAAGGGGGTTTCGATAATGGCTAGCGAGAAGCGGGTTGCTGTATTGGTAGAACGGGAATACGAGGACCAGGAACTTTGGTATCCATATTTACGGCTGCTTGAAGCCGGTTGCAGTGTCAGTGTCGTTGGACCGGAAGCTAATCAGGAATACCTCAGCAAACACGGCTACCCCATCAAGTCCTGCATCTGCATGGTAGATGCCAATAAGCAGGATTGGGACGCTGTAATCATTCCAGGCGGTTGGGCACCGGATCGGCTCAGGAGATATCCTGAGATGGTGGAATTGGTCCGGAAAACCAATGAGCAGGGGGGAGTTGTAGCTGCAATTTGCCACGGCCCATCACTCCTTGTTTCGGCGGATATTGTGCGGGGCAGGAAGGTTACCTCCTATGATGCCATCAAGGATGACCTCATCCATGCCGGCGCCGACTGGAGCGATGCGGAAGTGATAGTTGACGGAAATCTCATTACCTCCCGAACCCCAAGGGATCTTGTACCCTTTATGAAGGCGGTTCTAGCCGGATTGAGCCTGTAAGCAGCAAAGGGGTGCTGGGGACCTTAACAGCCCCAGTACCCCTTGTCGACTTACCCACCCATTTATTATCCCTTCACCACCGCAACCGTCCGCAATCTCAGTACTGGATCGACGAGATCCCTCTGATAATTCAGCACTTCATTGATATCCTTATACGCCCACCTAGACTCCTCCGCCACATCGGAACGCTTCCGCTTGCCTAGGACGACATTTTGCGACTTGAGATCCTCAATGACTTCCTGTACGCTAAACTGCTTAACAGCTTCATTTCTGCTCATTACCCGGCCGGCACCGTGGGAGCAGCTGAAGAATGATTCGGGATTACCCTTTCCCTTCACTATATAGCTAAAGGATCCCATGGCACCTGGAATGATACCGTATTCATCCCTACCCGCCCGAATGGCGCCTTTGCGGTGGACCCATACATCCTTACCGAAATGATTCTCCAAGGCAGCATAGTTGTGATGGGCATCAACTTCTAGATCTATCCGTGTATCATCAACACCCGCATGTTTGGACAGATTCTCAAAGACAACTTCCTTCACCCGCCGCATCATCAGGGCCCGATTCTCCTTGGCAAAAGCCAGAGCCATATTCATCCAGGCGATATATGCCCGTCCCTCGGGGGTGTCTGTGGGCAGATATGCCAGCTGCCACTCCGGGGGTACTGGAGCAGAAAGCTTAGCATTAAGGGCCTGAGCCCGTTTATTGAAAGCCCGACAGATTTGCAGTCCCAAATTACGGGAACCTGAATGTACCATAAGCCCCAGTTTACCGTCGTCATCGGCCTGCAGCTCTATAAAATGGTTGCCGCTTCCTAAGGTGCCTAATTGGAAGTAGGCTCTCTCAAGTTCCTTCTCCAGTTGGGGCATTAGTAAAGCCGGCGGTTCGAACTTATCTAAGGTGGAAGACGGCTGCGGTGTCTTTTGATGGGCAAACCCAGTGGGAATGCTTCTCATAATGTCTCCGACGATCTTCTGGGCTAGTGTGCCGTTATCAACCTTTACTTCATTTAGCAAGTCTGCAGGCAGATCAACGTGGACAAAGGATACACCACAGCCAATGTCATTGCCCACTGCATTGGGAATGATGGCATCCTCTGCTGCCAAGACACCCCCAATAGGCATTCCGTAGCCAGTATGGCAATCCGGCAAGAGAACTACATGATGAAAAGTACAGGGCAGATTTGCCAAGTTAACTGCTTGCTCCATGCAGCTTACTTCAACCTGAGATGGATCCTCCAGCCAGATCTTGATGGGTTTATTGGCTACGGCCTTTAATACAAACATTTCATCACCTCTTGGCTAATGATACCCGCCAGGAGTTTTGAGCTATAAATTGCTCTTCAACCACTCCAAACCTTTGCGGAAACCTTCAGCATGATCAGTTTTTCCTTCGTATTCTACGCACCACACGCCTTGATAGTCTACTCTTTTCAAGCACTCAACGGCCCAGTGCAGGTCTAATTCACCTTCACCCAAAGCCGTCCCTTCATAGTCAGCTAAGCTGTTTTGGCCATCCTTCATATGGACATGCAGCACCCAAGGTGCAATCTTCTCGTAGAATTCATTTACCTTTTCCAAAGGATGTCCCGCCCAGCGGTAGTTCATGGTATCCAGATTGGCACCTATGTTCTTGCTGCCTACAGCTTCCAGCAACTCGATCTGAAGATCAGCATCGTTGGTCACTAAGCCGTGATTATCTAGAGCAAACTTGAAATCTTCCTTCTCGACAAAATCCCGGCAGCGGCCAAACCCTTCCACCATAAGCTCTACCCACCGTTCTTTAGGCACACCCTCTTTCGGCCAGCCTCCATCTACCCGCAGCAGCCTTGTACCGAGAACATCTGCTAGCCGACAAACCTGCTTTAGGCGTTCTACCTGAAACTCCATATCTTCCTGGCTGGTAACCAAGAAATCATTTTGCGCGGCGAGGGCAGAAACCTTGATCCCACGTTGATCCAGCAAAGCGCGGACCCTTCGGGCAGAAGCCACCGCCTCTTCATAGCTCTGCTCCTTCTTCCAAACATCTTCAGCCAACAGTTCCGTATACTCGAATCCAGCTTCGGCAGCAAAGTCCAAGAAAGCCTCCAAATCGCCCGGGAAATTATAATGAACAACACCTAATTTCGCCATTGTCCAGTCTCCCCTCTGCAATTAGCTGTCAATTCCCCTTTTCGGCGCCCTTTGCCAGTACCCTCCCTCCCACAGCCATAACTGCTCTGGGCGGTTTATCCACGGTACTCAGCTCCATTTTCACCGGGTAATCTATCGGTTCCCTTGATCCTCCTTCGCCGCTGGATTATACTGACACTGCTGACACAATATATCTACCGCTAACATCATATCTATAATAACCGAGTTTGGGGGTGTAGCTATTGAGAACATTAATCCTCTACGGCAGTAAGTACGGCTGCACAGCTAAATGCGCTTACCTGCTCCGGGATAAACTGGAAAATGCAGATGTAATAGACCTATCTCAGAATTACCCAGTATCTGTATCCTTGGAGGACTATAATGCAGTCCTGATTGGAACACCTGTCTACGCAGGAAAAATCAATAAGGCTGTCGCAAAATTCTGCACCGCCAACCTCGATAAGCTAAAGGAGAAAAAGATCGGCCTTTTTGTTTGCTGTGGGCTGCCGGAGAAGGCCATGGAGCAGCTGGAAACTGGATTCCCTAAGCAGCTGGTACAGACTGCCCGTGTTAAGGCCTATTTTGGATACCAATACGAAATGGAGCAGCTGAACTTCTTTGAAAGAATTATTATGAGGCTGTTGGGCAAACACCGAAACGAAAACGAGATACGTCACGCTGCCATTGAAGACTTTGCCCGGAGTTTTGCACAGGAAAATGGGAAGTAATCAACCACCAGCTGTCATTCCGGCTGTCATAAGCCCCCTTCCTGCCACTATCTGCACAGCTCCCTTCAGAGAAGCAAAAAGCCCCAAAACCTTACGGCAATGGGGCTTTATATATGGCCCGCCCGGTAGGACTCGAACCTACGGCCTTCTGATTCGAAGTCAGACACTCTATCCAGCTGAGCTACGGGCGGCTGGTTTTCTTGGTCCCTGATATTGTACCACAAAGGTATTGCGGAAACAACCTCAGGCACCATTCACCAACCCCGTCAGCATCTTACGAGTTCAGATGGCCTAGTATCGATACGGATTTCCATAGGAAGTGTCCCCAAGAGACCCGCCTTCCTCACAAGACTCCAGTTGTTCCATCATCTGTATGAATGTCGAATAGTCAACTATCGGAATCCCAAGGCTCCGGGCCCTGCGGGCCTTGCCGCTGAGACTGTCCGGATCAGCGGCTGCTACCAGTTTCGTCTTTTTGCTCACTGAACCAGTTACCCAAAGTCCCCGCATCCGCGCCTCATACTCCAACTCAGAACGGCTCATGCCGGGAGCTTCGCCGGTGAAGACTACCCTATCGCCAGGCTGTAGTGTAAAGCGCCGGATTGGATAGGCATGATGGTCCTTCCGACGGGAGACAGACTGCAAAGCAGAGTCAACATGGTCGGCGGACAATCCGAGTAATTCTGCCACCGACACTAGGTCTGCCCGCCCATCAGAAGTTATGGGACCGTCTTCAAGGGCTAGGCGGGCTAGTGCAGCTAGATACTGCTGATGGATAGTTGCCGCATCCTCCCTGGATAAACCCAGCACTGCAGCTGTTTCTACCAATTCATCGGCTTCATGACAGCTGATCCGCCCATCGAGAAGGACACGGTCTAACACCATCAGGTACTTGTCCGCCTCGGGGTGAAGCCCACGCCGCGGAGCTCTCGAGGGCAGCCGCTGCAAAAAATGCTCCTTTGCTTTCAAAGCTGCCAGCTTCCTGGGCCATGGCTTAACGGCTGTCGATGGGACCTTCGGCCATACAATCCTTTTTGCCGCTTGAGCAGCATCAATCCAACAGCCGAGGAAGTCATCTTCCTGGCTGATATAATAAGCCAAAAGCTTCGCCGTTGCACGGGCATCTTCCAGAGCAGTGTGGGCTGAATCTATACTATAACCGATACACTCACAGCACGCCTCCAACGATCTGGCGCGACTGGGAAGATAATACTCCGCCACCCTCATGGTGCAGAGTCCCGCACTGCCATCGAGCTCAACGGCATGACCGGCCCGGGCAAACTCTGCAGCCAAAAACCGGGCATCGAAAGCCAGGTTGTGGGCAACCAGCATCCGCCCGCTTAACAACGACACCAATTCGGGCAAGATCTCATCGAAGGTGGGGGCCGCGTAGACATCTGCCGCAGTGAGACCGTGGATCTCGGCAGCACCCACCTCTCGAAGAGGATTGACCAAGGTCTCCCACTCATCCACCAGATTGCCGTTATCATCAGCTAGGACCACCGCTACCTCCAATATCCGGTGGTTCTGTGCCGGGGAAAGTCCGGTAGTTTCAACGTCAATAACCGCGTATTGTCCCATATGTATTCCTCCACATCCAGACTGACCCCAGGATAACATATACATAAGGGATACAGCAAATACTGCCCCGATTGGCTAAAGCTCCCCTCTACCATTCGCTCGAGCCATCATAGTAGCCCTCTGCTCCAACTAGGGTGATCATGCTCTTCCACGGTCCCCCAAAGGCCAGATTGGGCTGTACCGTCACGCCCTTATCTGGGAACGGCATCTGCCCCGATATTGGAATGTAGTAACAGTCCACATCCCAGGATTCACTTTTCATGCCTGTTTCTTTCTCATACCATTTGACGATTTCCTCTGGTGTCTCGAGGGCAAAAAAGACGTACAACGGTGTCCCACCGAAAGATATGCCGGCAGATATATCCGGTTGGAATTCAGAACCAGGATAAATTGGGATACCGAGGCTCTCCTCCGTTGGGGGCGATAGAGCCATTTGGGCCGCTAATTCTGCAACTTCTAGGTCCATGGCTTCTTCTTCCATCTCCCAGGCTGCTTCCTCTGACATGTACGTATAACGATGTACCTCTATGAGGGTCTTGGTGCCTTGAAACTCTGAATAATCTTGGTCAAAGGATCCATCTTCACAAGCGATTTCAAACAAGATTATGCTGCCATCCCAGTCCCTGTAGAACCAGCTGAACAGCACCCTCGACAGCCAACCTCCTGATGAATGGGGTGCCCGATTGGCTCTCAAGGCTTCACGCACCTTAGCTCCAGAACGCAGCAGCTTTCCTTCGTAATCATAGGAATCGTTAAATTGCCAGTCGTAAACCGTGTACTCTACGTAGATCGGCGTACTGCGGCCTTCGGCCAAAGCCGTTAGGTTAGGATCCGTGTCGTATGACTCGATAGCACCTAACTCCATAACATAGTATTTAGCTACCTCCTCCAATGGCGCGTCAACGGTATAAAAGGCATGGGACTCTGCTTCCAGTGGTAGTTGAACACCCTCAACCCATATGAAAACACCACCGAACCCGTGCTGCTCTTCCCACTGAGTCTCTGCCTCAGGATCATCCCATGATCCCGGAAAAATCGGTATCATCTCCTCCGAATAGGGTGCTGTCGCGCCTGCCCAGCTGATGGGCATTAAAATCATCGCCAACAACAGAAATACAAGCCAAAACCCTGTTTTACACTTGGTAAGTGCCATTAGGCCACCCCGTTTCTATCCCCGCCTTAATGATAGTCCGGGTAAACCAGCCGAGACTAGTTATGCGGGGAATTTGTCTTAATTATAGCACGGGTAGGTAAACTTTGATACTTGCGAAAACAGGACGGGAGGTGCTGTTTCAAGCTGGTTCTGAGGTCCAAGGTTCCTAGACAGCTTGCATTCAAGGAAATACTTGGTCTTCTGAATCCCCCAACCCCAAAGGATAAGGGGGAAACAACATGGGCCATAGACTAATGTAACTCTTTAGAATATAATGGAAGTATAAGTAGGCGGGGTGATCTGCATGGTAGCTACATCGCCAGCCGGTTCTCAACTAAGGATCTCAAAGCTTGCTGAATTTGCGGACAAGCACTCCGAGCTTTCCTTTCTGCGGTATGAGCTGACGGAGTCCGCCAAATTTGTGCGGCCGTTAATGCTGATTTTGGCTTTGGTGTATCTGCTCTTTGCAGTTCCGGATTGGTTCCTGATTAGGGATACATGGGTTTTTGGATGGATCGTGCTCATTCGACTTACTGTCGCTTCCTTTATCCTCGCTCTCTACCTGGTAACTGGCAGTGAAACAAACTATCAAATGTACCCCTGGCTGCTAACCGCGTGCGAGATGATAGCCAGCACCGGCTTTGTCATGATCCTGATGAGCTATCCAGCTCCTGACTTTCGAATCCATACCTTTTGGGCTTCTTTGCTCATTTGGTCCTTTGCCCTAGTTCCAAACCGGTGGCCCTACATCGTCTTTGCTTCCATATATACTGGAGTCATCTTCCTAGGTATGGCAGTCTACCACCTCAATCCCCTCGATCCCAGCCATTTCTCTGCCGCCGTCTACTTCGTTACATTGTCAATCGGGCTTGCAGCAGTCTCCTCCCATAGAATGAACTCATACAAACGTTCTACATACGCCGCTCTCCAGGCCCTTGCCAAGATGTCGGAAACCGATGGACTAACTGGTCTGCATAACCGAAACGGCTTCGACCGGCGGCTGAGGGAAAAGATGGCAAGCCCCGCCTACCTAAGCCAGGATCTGGCCCTAATAATGATAGACCTAGATGATTTCAAGCAGATTAACGACCAGTGGGGACATCAATACGGCGACTCTGTCCTGGTAGCTTTAGCGAATCATCTGAAGGAAGCTATGCCGCCGGAAGCGACGCTGGCACGGTGGGGCGGCGAGGAGTTTGTTGTGTTTCTGCCCGGTTATGATCTAGACCGGGCAGCGAAAACGGCGGAGGAGCTGCGGCAGCACCTGGCCAATCAGTGTTATCGCCACGGTTCAGGGGTAACTGCCAGCTTCGGCGTAGCGGTTGCTGAATATGGCGAGAGCTGTGAATCATTCCTCCGCCGGGCAGACGAGCTCCTTTATTTAGCCAAGGCCGGTGGGAAAAACCGTGTGGTATCAGACCATAGCGCCTTGACCAAGGAGCTGGCCAGGACACTGTAGTGCCTAGAATTCTACGTCAAACGTGTTGGTCAACCAGTGGATTACCACCCTGCCAATTCTCCATTGCCTTCCGGATTGAGCGGTCCATCTCGCAGGAGAAGGCCGCCCCCGTCTTGCGGGCGAAGGTATACTGAGCCGCATTTTCCGCTCCATATTTGTTGGGCTGAGGGATCGAGGCCTCTAGCTGTGCAAACATAGCTGTAAGCTCTTCTTCATTGAGCCGATGGTACTTCTCTTCAAACACAAAGTACTGGTGTTCAAAGCGGTGGCGCACGATCGGTTTGTAATCATCAGGATAGTAACCTAGACACAGCATGGCTATCGGAAAGACATATTCCGGTAGATCTAGAAGCTCACGATGGGTCTCATAGTTTTCCATGATATCTCCTATGTAACAAGAACCAATTCCCAGGCTCTCAGCAGCAATCACAACATTCTGTGCTGCAATCAGGGCATCGCTAACCGATATGAATAAATCCCCAAGATTAGGCCCCCTGAACTCCAGACCTGTCCGAAGGCAAAACTCTTTCACCTCGGAGACCCGATAATAGTCAAACCAACGCTGTACATCCGCTAAGAAGACCATTACCAGCGGAGCTTTCGCAATAAAGGGCTGGTTATCACATGTCTTGCTGAGCACATCCTTAGTATGCTGATCCCGGATGAGCAGAATAGAGTAAAGCATCATGTTCCCAGCAGTTGGTGCCCGTTGGGCGGCATACAGCAACAGTTCCAGATCTTCTTCCTTGATGGCAACATCTTTATAGCGGCGTAGAGATGTGCGCCGTTCAATGGTTTTCAGAGTCTCATTCACCTGTCTCCACCTTCTTCCTTTCTTCCCTCGATACAGCTTGACTGGACCGCCTCGATAAGACCGCTGTCCTTCTTGTATTAGAATCAGTATTCCAGACTAACGGCAAGGGACCTGCAGAAGTGGCATAGAATTTAAGGTAATCAAAACCTGCAAATCTGCATAGCTCCCAATGGCATAACCAATTATGTACGTCATGGAGCTGCGGTGAGGGTTGACCATCCGCGGGACTTCTGGAGGAGAAAACGATGAAAAGAGCACCGATTTCGCTGACTAACTTCCAATTGAAATGCGTTGCCGCGCTGTTCATGGTCTTGGACCATTTGCGGGCATTTTTCCCCGCACTGCCTCTCTGGTTTCGCTATCTAGGAAGGCTGTCTGCACCCATTTTCTTTTTTCTGACGGTAGAGGGATTCTTCCACACTAGAGACCGGGGAAGGTACGCCGCCCGGCTCTTGGCTGGGGGAGTTATTATGGCGCTGGGTTCCGGCCTTCTTACACACCTATTCCCCAGCGATATAGGGCTGTATAACAACATCTTTTTCTCCCTCGGGCTGGGAGTCGCACTGATGTCTGCCTGGCACAAGCTCCAAGAGACTGGAGATGGTCAGCTCTTCAAGCCTGTCATTTTCCTCATCATGGTTGCCATGGTCTTCACAGAAGCCAATATATATGGAATTATGATGGTTGCTGTCTTCTACCGCTTCCGGGAGAGAAAAGACATCCTGGCTGCTTCCTACATACTAGGGGCGCTGCTGCCCAGCCTTCTCAGTCCTCTCACCTTGCAGCAGCCTTTAGTCTTTAGATACAGCTTCAGCTTACAGCAGTTCCTCCTAAACGATTATCAGTGGATGATGGTCTTTGCCCTGCCTTTTTTCTTCCTATACAACGGTGAGCTGGGGAGTAGAAGTCCAGCAGCTAAGTGGTTCTTCTACGTTTTCTACCCAGCTCACCTTTGGGTTCTATATCTAGCCAATTACTGGCTGTCTGTCTAGAATCCGACCTCCTAGTATCCTGCCTTTAGATCGACGATGTTTTTCATCTCATCTTTGCGGCCGTCCAGCCACAGTCTCAAGTTGTGGCAAAAGATTTCCGTTATCCTGCCGTTAGCCTCCGGCGTTATACCCCCAGAGTGGGGAGTAATGATCACATTAGACATGTCCCACAAGGGGCTGGTTGAAGGCAGCGGCTCCTCTTCGAACACATCTAGACCAGCCCCTGCCAAGCGTCCCGACTTAAGAGCATCGATTAAGGCCTGCTCGTCCACAATTGGACCCCGGCCTAGATTGATGAGAACGGCATGGGGCTGCATCCAGCTCAGCTCCTGTTCGCCGATGAGCTTTCTCGTCTCAGCAGTCAACGGCAGAACTATCACCACATAGTCACTGGCCACCAAGAGCTCCCGTAGCCCACCAGGGCCGGAGACTAGATGATCTACATAGGAAGGCTTGTCCGTAATCCGGCGCTTGTATCCCCAAACCTCCATACCGAAGGCTTTAGCTCTCAGAGCAATTTCTGTGCCAATATCCCCGAGACCGAGAATCCCAATCTTTTTGCCGTAAAGCTCATCGGAGTCCGGCAGCCTCTCCCAGCGCTTTTCCTGCTGAAAGCGAAGATAGCGATAAATAGTACGGCTAAAGGTCAGCATCAGGGCAAAGGCGTGCTCTGCCATGGGGACTCCATATACGCCGCTGGAGTTTGTCAGAATCACTTCAGGGTGTGCATAGAGCTCTGGATCTGTGTAGCCGTCGGCACCAGCACTGGGCAGATGGATCCAGCTTAGCTCAGACGCTTCCTTAAGGAATCTGCGGCGGGGCCAACCGAAAAAGATGTCTGCCCATGCCATGTCCTCTGCCGCAACTGTTTCCCGTTGCTTGACCCGCAAGCTGGCATTGGGTGCGGTTTCTTTTATCCGGGCGAGCAGCTTGTCATCCAACCCGTAAGCAATCAATATGTTCGGCCGTCCCTGACTCATGGTGACTTCCTCCTTGCCAAGTCTGTTATCCCCCATCGCGACACGTACAATACAAGACCCCTTGAGGCCCCGCTTCCAGACTGCCCAAGGTCCAGCCTACCCTTGGGGCAGCGGCTCCAGCATTTGGCTTAACACCTCATGGAGCGCCCTGCTGATCATCTCATAGCGTTCCTTCCGCTCTGTCAGTTGGGAAGGAAGGGTTAGGGGCTGACCAATCTTCACGGTAATCCGACGTCTCATTCGCTGAATAGCCACCGGCACAATGTGGGCATTGGCTTTACTGGCCAGCATAGCTGCACCCGGCTTCAGAGGCAGCAGCCGCTCGCCGTTTTCATTCTTGTTGCGGGTGCCTTCAACGAAGATCCCCAAGACAGACCCCTCCCGCAGAACCGACAGCGCCTGCCGAATGGCATTCCGGTCATTATCGCCACGGCGTACGGGAAAAGCCTTAAGATGGGGCAAGATACGCCCCAATATAGGTATCCTAAATAGTTCTTCTTTAGCCATGAAATGTACTGGACGACTACTTGCCATGACTACGAAAATAGGATCCCATAGACTCTTGTGGTTGGCTGCTAATACAACTGCCCCTTCCTCGGGAATGTGCAGTTTGCCTTCAATTCGAATGCGAAAGATCAAGGGGACAAGCAATCTAAGGGCCGCTACCACTAAAATATACAGCATCATTTCACCCCATCATGTATTTGGTCTAGCTGGTTTATCTCTTTGAGTATCGGGCCGAACTGCCGTCTCCCTCATCTACTCTGTTCTCCATAGACCTACTGCTCGTGATAGTTATTCTCGCTGTAGGATGCTCTCAATTCCCTAATCATATCGTGTTTGAGATGCCAGAGTTGATCACTTAAGTCAACGATGTATTTTTCTGGATTGATCAGGCGCTTGTATTCAGGCCAGAAATGCTCCAGCTGCTTGGCAGCATAATTCTGAATCTCCTGCACCGAGGGGCATTGGTACACTTGCTCACCGTTCCGGAAGATGGGCACCAGCAGGCGTTCCTTATCATAGTTCCGCAAGGTCTTCCGCTTCCAGGTGTCTATCGGATCAAATATGGTGAGAGGTCCATGGGGAGGAACTTTTTCATCGGCGAGAATTATCAGGTCTGCCAAGGCTTTGCCGGTCTCTGTGCTGTAGAAACGGACTACATCCTTAACCCCTGGATTGGTGGTCTTTTCAGCGTTGTCACTGACCTTAATCTTGGGAACCATCTTGCCGTTTTCTTCTAGAGCGACCAATTTGTAGACACCGCCGAGAGCTGGATTGTCATCACCGGTAATCAGCTTGGTCCCCACTCCCCAGCTGTCTATTCTGGCTCCTTGAATCTTAAGATCCCGAATTAGATTCTCGTCCAGGTCCCCGGAGCCTACGATAATAGCGTGCTCCAGCCCCGCTTCATCCAGCATTTCCCTGGCCACTTTAGACAAATATGCCAGGTCGCCGCTGTCTATACGTATTCCCAAGAATTTGTGGCCTTTAGCTTCCAGCTCCTTGGCTACTGTAATCGCATTGGGAACCCCACTTCTGATGGTATCATAGGTATCTACCAGCAGAAGGCAGGCATCGGGATACGCCTCAGCATAAGCTCGAAAAGCAGTCAGCTCATCGGGAAAGCTCATAACCCAAGAATGGGCTTGGGTACCCGCGACAGGAATGCCGTACAGCTTGCCTGCCAGCACGTTGCTGGTAGCGCTGCAGCCGCCGATATAAGCTGCCCGGCTTCCATACAGACCAGCACCAAGTCCCTGGGCCCGCCGCAAACCAAACTCCATGACCCCGGTATCCTCGGCCGCGCTCACAATTCGTGCAGCCTTGGTTGCAATGAGGGTTTGATGATTGATAATGCTCGCCAAGCTTGTTTCAAGCAGCTGAGCTTGAGCTATCGGGGCCGTAATTCGCATAATTGGCTCATTAGGAAAGATGGGAGTTCCCTCTACCACCGCATCTACATCCCCGGTAAATTGTAGTTTCGCCAAATAATCGAGGAAATCTTCGGAAAAAAGCCCTAGACTCCGCAAGTAATCAAGATCATCCTTGGCAAAATGCAGTTCGTTCAAGTATTCAATGGCCTGCTCAAGGCCGGCAGCTATAGCATATCCGTTTCCCCAAGGCAAGCGGCGGAAAAACAGATCGAACACAGCTTTGCGATGAGCCGTACCTGACTTGTAATAGCCATAGACCATCGTCAGCTGGTACAGGTCTGTTGCCATAGTTAGGTTATATCTGCTCATTGTTGTACCTCCCAGCTATATGTAACCCCGATGCGCCTGGCTGATGCACCCGGTTTAACATAGACATTATAGCAGAAGTATGCTGAAATGTCGCTAAAAGCAGGAGCCCATCCTGCAGTTAGGATGGGTTCCTCGACAATCATCGGTTATGCTGTCAGAGCAGCTCCCAACGTAGGACAGCACTCTGCTTTTAACTTACATATCGATCTGTTCCCGCCTAAGATTAAGCCCAATCACCACCAACTGGCCCACCGGTCCAACATCTCCTGCCGCGCAGGCAATCTCGGTCTTCCCCATAGTGTATTGAAGCAGATGAGGCCTGCCTCCGATGTCAACAAACCCTTTAGCCCTCAGGACATTGAGAGGTAGGGCGGCGGCGATTCGTTCGCAGGCTTCCGCGGTGTCGGCAAAGGGTCCTGCTGGGATTGTAATAGATACCATGGGATCCCGGGCCGGCACCCTTTCTCCCAAGTATCTCTGTCTTTCGGCTTGCGCCGGCAGGGACAAGATCATATCCCACCCCGCTGGCTTCAATCGGCCGTAGGAAGCCGCAAGCTGCACCGCATCAGCGTTTAGCTCTGCCAAGAACTCCCGGAGCCTCGTCAACTCACCTTCCCCAACCAAATCTGTCTTGGTAATCACGAACACATCCGCCGCCTGAGCCTGGGCTCTAGCAGCTCTCATGGTCTGGATCACCTTGGGAAAATTGACGGCATCCACCACAGTTATGGTCCCAAAGAGCCTGTATGCTCCCCTAAGCTCCGGATAGGCCAGGAAATCCCCCATTTCAAAGGGATCAGCTACGCCGGTTGCTTCGATAACCACCATCTCCGGCTTAAGATCTCCAGCAAGCTCTTCCATGGCCGCTAGAAAATTGTCTCTGATGCACACACAGAAGATGGAGCCGTTTTGCAGTTCGACTAGTTTAGTAGGGTGGTCGTCCACCAGGCTGCCGTCGATACCCACACTGCCGAACTCGTTCATTACCACTGCTGTCCGCTGGTATTTGCCAGCCAACACAGGCAGCATCTCATTGAGAAATGTAGTCTTGCCGCTGCCGAGAAAACCGGTCAGCAAGATTACGTCAATCAAGATTTCAACACCTTCTCAATTTCTTGCTTGTACGTGGCAAGGTCGGGGATATACGATACGAAGGTTGGCCTGCCGTTGATCACAATGGTAGGGATATTGGTGACCCCCAAGCGCTGCATCCGCACGATATTCTCTTTCTCCGTGATCTTATACTCTACCCAGTCCACGTTGCCCTCAAAGAACTTGGCTACTTCCTTGGTGGCATCAACCATGTACTTGCACGGCGGGCAAGTAGCTGAATCCAGAGTAAGCACTTCGATTAAGACTCCAGGCAAGTTATCGTAATCGGGAATCTCCACTTCGATTTCCGCTATATCTCTGTCCTTCTTGTTGTTCTGCACAAATACCCTGGCTTTGTCAGGGTCAAAGACTGCTAGGCTGACTGCACTGACGTTCTCCGGCGGCACATTGTAAGGCATATCGCAGCCAGGGGACAAGATAAAGCCAGGCCCGCTGTGGGCATCGATCAGTTCCAGGGCCGACTGCATGTTATCAGCTGGGCTTCCCAAAAGCATTACCGTAGTCAGTGGAATATTGCCGCCGTAGGATACCTGATACTTATCGGCAATCTCTTTAGCGTAGCCCAAATCTACGTTCTCGTCTACCGAAATCCCATCGGGTTTGCACTGTGCCATAACTTCCAGCACCGGTGTTGCATTACCGCAGACAAAGAATGATGAGCAAGCGCCCCTCTGTCTGATAAAATCAAAGATGTGAACGGCAGCTTCACTTACAAACTCCTGGAAATGATCGGCAGATATTTGGGATATCATGGGATCCACAACGGCGATGACATCCATGCCTGCATCAATATAGTAATCAGCCACCTGTTCTGTCACCCGGCGGCAAAAATCCATCAATTCCTTCACAGTTTCCGGTTGATCAAACATGTCTAGAAAAAGATTAGTGCCTCTAAGGTGCAGCGCCAAAGTGAAGGGACCAACTACCAACCCGTATAGTGCGGTATTGTGGCCGATTTTTTCCTTAAGGCCCCCCATGGCTTCTAGGATAATGGGAAGCCTTCCGTCCTCCTGCCGGGGCATTGGCAGATCCCCAAGTCTCTCATAGCCGTCGGCCAAAGGATGGGTTGCTACAGCTGGCGGGGCATCCTTCGCCCATTTTAGTTCACAACCGAGAATTTCGGCCTCCACCTGTAAGTCGAAGATCACCGGCTGTCCATCTGGCTGATACCGCTGGTTAGCCTCGATGCCGCAGGCCACCAAAAGATCAGCGCTTTTTAGCAGCTGCTCAGCGTTAACTCCTTTAAGGCTTCCGATATGCACACCGGTGAAAGGTACCCAAGGCACCCGGGGCGTTGCCTGCCGCCGGAGCGCCGCCAATACTAGCTCTCTGCCTGTCATCAAGTAACCCCCTCTAGGGAAGATAGCTCTTGCTATAGTTGGCATTATAATTATTCAAATCAAAGCAAGGACCTTGGGAGTTCCTTGCACTCTTTCGGTGCCTTCTTGCTTAATCTACTACCTTCACTACTTCAGAGAGGGGCCGGCGGGCAGGTGCCTTGGGCGGTTCTACCAGATTACTGTAACCTACGGGAACCATGATTACCGGTCTAAAGCCGTCGGGTATGTCCAACACCTCGCTAACAGCTTCTTCGTCAAAGGCACCCACCCAGCAGGTAGCAAGGCCCAATCCCGCTGCCATCAGCATCAAATTCTGAGCGGCTGCCGCTGTATCCTGAAGGCAGTACAGCTCGGCCCCCCGTTCTCCATAGCGGGCACCGCTCCTGGCAGGCTCTGCACAGATGACAATCACCACCGGTGCTTCAGCCAAAAACTTCTGGCCGAAAGCGGCCTCAGCAAGGTTCTGACGGACATCTGCGTTCCTTACTATGTAGAAAAACCACGGCTGCCGGTTGCCGGCACTGGGTGCCAGGCATGCTGCCTCCAATAACCGGGATAATGTCGCATCGGGCACTTCATCGGATGTAAAACGCCGTATACTTCGCCGTTCTCGAATAGCATCAGCTACATCTTTGGTCATATGTCAACCTCCTCATCCCATAGATAATCATCTATATTTTGCATCAAAGCAGAAGCAGTTGATTCCGCCACGGCTGCCAGATGCCTCACTCGCCGGATCGGGAGTCTTATGATGAACGTAGTGCCCTGTCCCGGAATAGTTTCGAACCAGATCTCCCCCCGATGGAGTGCACAAATGATCTGATGGGTGATCATCAGCCCTAATCCTGTTCCTTTCGGTTTAGTTGTCACCATTTCCCGGAAGATACGGCCCCGGATCTCCTCAGGTATGCCTGAACCGGTGTCCGAGACCTCTATACGGACACGGTGCAGATCTTTTTCATGGAACAGTCCGATGGAAAGCTCTCCCCCATTTGGCATGGCATCTACAGCATTGGCGATTAGATTGGCTAAAGCCCTGTGCAGCAACTTGGCATCCCCTTGAATCAACGGAATTGTTGGTTCTAGATATACCTTGCTTCCTATTCCAAACCGTTCTAGTTTCGCATCCCACAAAGAGATTAGCTCATCGACCATCTCTGCCACATTAACAGGTTCCCACATCTCAGGCCGATCCCAACCCACTTCAAGGGTAATAGAGATCAGCTCACTAAGCCGGTCTACTTCGGCTTCGATGCTCTGGGTCACTCGCTGACGTTCTGCTCTGTCATCCAGTATGGCTAACAGCTGAGCTGAGGCCCGAATTACCGCGAGGGGATTTTTCAGCTCATGGGCAAGGTGCCCCACCAATCGACCTAATGTACGCAGCCCCCGGGTCCTCCGCAGCTGCTCTTGAGCCCTGTCTAGACTGCAGTAGGGACGCTTGCCAAAAGGTATCGCCACTCCTTGATATATGTACCCCAAAACCATCAGCCTGTACACATGGCTGACCAGACAACTAAACTGCCAGCGACAGGTCAAGAAGAAAAAACTGGCTTGACTCAAAGCCCACATAGCGGCTAAGATTATCATTTGCCTATGTACGTCCTTATGGGTCTTGGAGTATATTTCAGCATAACGGACCCCCAAGAGTAATGAGAAGCAGCAGCTTGCTAAGCCCAAGTATGCACCGGCCTTTCGAACGGGCTCCTCACCGATGAAAAATCTAGGAAGATCCTGTTCATAGAAAAGAACAGCAATTGTGCAAAGCCCGGCGAAAAGCAAACCAGTTCCCAAAAAGAGCCGCCTCATTGAGCTTGTTATTCTGCGAACTGGCAGGAAAGAGATTATCAGGATCAGGATGGGCAAAAGCACAGAAGATAGGGCTGAAAACAACGTGGCCTTATTGAAACTGTTGGGCGTGATTAGGGGCGGCATCATGGGCAAGGAAAGCAGATGAAGTGTGTTCAGCAGTCCCAATATTAAGGAAGCAATACTCAAGGCTAGACCCCTTAGTGTTTGCCTCTTTACCCCTACATTCCATCCCACGTAAAAGAGCAAGAATGCGATGTGGATGCCGAGCATTTTAACCAGAAGATGAAGTGACACTCCATAGCTAGTGGGCCACAGCATATCTATTTTTGTTATCCTAATTATTAATAAACCCAAACCTGCAGCCAATACCGGACGCAAGTCCTTAGGTACTAGTAGAGCCGCTTCTTCGTTTATCACTGGTGACAGACAGCCCAGCATAACTGACCTCCTTGACTAACTGAACCGTAGGGTTCTGTCTGATTACCCCACGCCTTTATGTACTTTTCACTGCTCACTAATAGCTAAAATAAAAATAGACCCTATAATCTATTAAATTACCGTGGAAATCAAAAGTTCCTCCCGAAGCATTACAAAACGTGATGAGGAGTATGGACCGACTATCACTTCTGATCAACAAAGACGGCAGTTAATGCCGTCTTGTTAAACGCTTCCACCCTTTACATCAGCCCAGTGCCGCAGCGGTTTCCTTGAGCTGCTTTCGAATCTCTAGGTTCTGCGGACATTTGGTCTCGCAGATGCCGCATTCAATGCAGTCTTCTGCCTTCTTGCCTTTTAGGTCTTCCGTGGTGCCGATTTTTTCATACTGTTCCCTAGCGTAATCGGTAAGACCGTAAACACGGTGATAATTCATCAACCGGAAATTCAGGGGAATATTGACCTCCCGGGGACAGGGCATACAGTAATCGCAGCCGGTACAGTATAGATCGGCTAGACGTCGATTCTCCTCCATGGCATCTTTGATGCGCTCCAGCTCCGTTTCTGTCAGGAGCGTGTCTAAGGAGGCCGTAGCTGAGTTTTCCTCCACCATCTCAATGGTATTCATCCCAGATAGGGCGCAGCTTACATTCTCGTTAGCCAACACAAAGCGCAGGGCCAATTCCGGTGTACTTACGCTTCGTCCTTCCAAAAGCTGCTGAATGGTTTTCGAAGATGCCGCCAAGCGTCCGCCGGCAACCGGTCCCATGATCACAACTCCCAAACCTTTCTCCCGAGCATAGGCAATAGCCTCTTCATTAGCCCTGTCCAAGAGATTATACTGGCAGAGCAGTGATGAGAAGATCCCCACATCAACCAGCTGCTTCAGAACCTCAGGTTTATCATGGAAAGAGAAGGAGATGTGCTTGATCAGCCCTTCCTCCTTGGCCTTTTGGGCCTCATCCAGCAGATCATGCTTGAGGACAAAGTTCTCCCACCGCTCTTGACCTAAGGCATGAAAATGGTAAAAATCAATGTAATCTACATCCAGCTTCTGCAGCTGCTCCTCAAGGAAGCGGCGATAGTCTCCTCTCTCCTTTACCAACCAAGTTGGCATCTTGGTAGACAAATACACCTTGTCCCGCCATCCCTTTAGGGCCTTCCCTACCACAATTTCACTGTTGCCGTGGCAGTAGCCGTAGGCTGTATCAATATAGTTGACACCGAGTTCAAAGGCCCTGATGATCACAGCTAGTGCTTTTTCTTCATCGATCCGATATGTTCCGTTTTCCTCGATCTCAGGGAGCCGCATAGCCCCAAAACCTAAAGCTGAGATTTTAATTCCCGTATCGCCAAACTCCCGGTACTGCAAAATCCATGCCTCCTCCCTCCCAGAGTTATAGCTATTATTACACGGACCGAACCTGTAGTCCTTTACAGTACAGGCAGTACCGGGTCTTTTTTTGCATCTAGGGACGAATTCTGAATACGGGCTCTAAGTGCCGCTGGGTCAGTGATGGGCGGATAACAAGTTTGACCTTCACAAATATACACCGTGGTCTTACCCTCTACTGCCGTTTTCCCCATCCCCAATTCATGAAAGCGCCCTTGTTGGTATGGAGCAGCATTCCCACGGTAGATAATACCTTCCGGCAGATAAGCAGTCTGCAGAAGGTTTAGAATTTCAGGTTCTGCCCCACCCTGGGCCGGCTCAATTACGAAGAATTCTCTAAGTCCCCTTTGGGCAAGGTCCAACACGGTAAGGAGACCGGCAAAGCCCCAAGGGTTTCTCCTCATATCCTCCACATGCCGGTTAAGAAGAAGCTCCAGCTTTTCCTCAGCCCGGCACGACAGCAGATTTTGGAGATAGAAAAGGTTCTGAGCCATGATGCTTACCGCTGAAGGGTATGACTCGTCTTCAGGGATAGACGGACGGAACAGCAAATTATCCCCGGGCTCGGTATCATAAAAGGTGCGGCTAGAATCAGACCAGAAGAGCTGGACGGCAAGTTCCATGAGGTTCAAGCCGGCATCGAGCCAGAAGGGCTCCAAGGTAGCCTTGAATAAGTCCACCAGCCCCGCAACAAAGTAACCGTAGTCTTCCAGAAAACCTGGTATAGAGCTGGGGACTCCCTTAAAGCTCCTGCACAACCGGCCATCGGGCCGCCGCAGCCTGGTCAAGCCGAAACTAGCCACTGCTCTGGCCTTTTCTACATACATGGGAACCTGCAGCACCGAACCTGCCTTGGCCAGGGCCGAAACCGCCATTCCGTTCCAAGCAGTGATGATTTTTTCATCCCGGGCCGGCCGCACCCGCTGCTCCCTGCGCTGGTAAAGGGAAAGCCTGGCTGATTGCAGGATCGAGTCTACCTCGTGGATACTCATATCCAACTGCTCAGCCAAAGCGTCTAGAGATACAACCCGATGAAGCACCGACGCCCCATCAACTAGACTGTCTGCCCTACCGATACCGTAGTAGGCACAGACCACATCCCCCATCTCTTCTCCTAGTAGTTCTATGACCTCTTGCCTGGTCCAAAGGTAAAATTTGCCTTCCTCACCTTCACTGTCAGCATCTTCAGTTCCGAAAAACGCACCGCATGGATACCACATATCCCTTAAGAGATAATCCAGGGTCTCTTCTGCTATCTGCCGATACCTTAGATCACCAGTCAGCTGATAGGCTGTCACATAAACCTGAACCAGCATGGCATTATCATAAAGCATCTTTTCGAAATGGGGTATGAGCCAGCGATCATCGGTGGAATACCGGTGGAATCCTCCTCCCAGCTGATCATAAATGCCTCCACCTGCCATATGGTTAAGGGTATTGATGACGACTTCCAGCAATATGGGAGCCTGCCTGCTTCTCTGTAAGAAAAACTTAAGAATGCCGGTACTGGGAAACTTGGGAGCCGTGCCGAATCCTCCGTTGCGCTCATCATAAAACTCCAACAGGTAGTTTTCTGCATCCTCTAGAAGCCTTGCCGCCCAGTCTTGGCTGATAAGCTCATCCCGCAGAGGTACAAATTCCTGAGCCCCCGCCGGCATCAATTCCTCGGCCATGGCAGCAGTGACCTCATCAGCTGCCTTCTCCACCGCATCCCGCTCCTTCTCCCACAGACGGGCTATCTGCTGCAAGATAGCGGCAAATCCTGTACGGCCGAATCGGTCTTGGGGCGGAAAATATGTACCGGCAAAAAACGGCTTAGCCTCGGGAGTGATAAAGACAGTAAGGGGCCAGCCGCCGTGACCGGTAAGCAGGACCGAAGCCCTTTGGTAGATATGATCCAAATCCGGTCTTTCTTCTCGGTCGACCTTGATAGGGATAAAGTGTTTGTTCATCAGCTCAGCAATCTCTTGGTTCTGAAAGGACTCCCGCTGCATAACATGGCACCAATGACAGGCAGAGTACCCGATACTGAGAAGAATGGGACGCTGCATCTCCCTAGCCAGCTTCAATGTTTCGTCATTCCAAGGCTGCCAATCCACCGGATCCGCGGCATGCTGCCGAAGATACGGGCTGGTCTCACTGCTCATTCGGTTCCCTAGTCGTGTCGTTGGCAAGACACTCACCTCGCTCCCAATTGAACAGAATTAACTTGCCATATGTAATTTCAGTGGAACTAAACCGCTTAGGTTCTGTACTAGTCTTTCCGAGGCAGGTAAAATCCATTATTTATCACCCTGCCGCAGGATTTTCCATTGAAGATTACGAATAACCCGATGACTGCAGCCTTGTCCCCAACAGGGAAATAGTTGGGTCATGCTGCGGAATTCTTGTTACTGGACTCAACATCCGTTTTGAGGAAAACAACAGAGATGGAGGTGTGGGAGGGAGAGAACTCTAACACAAGCTGGAGACTCTGCCCGAAAAGTCATGGCACGGCAAAAGTCATCAACAAAAGCAAAACGGCCGCAGCTAGAACACAGCCGCAGCAAGGGAGCTGCCTCCGGCAGTGCACTGCTGGCCTATACTGTTAATGTGTTCAACGCCATGGCCTTAGGACTCTTTGCATCATTAATCGTAGGTGTTATCTTAGAGCAAGTTGGTAGTCTGGTACATATAAACCTCTTAGTCCGTTTCGGCCAGTTTGCCAAACTGCTCATGGGACCAGCCATCGGCGTAGCTGTTGCCACCGGCATAAAGGCGCCGCCCCTGGTGGTCTTTGCATCGGCTGTAACAGGAGCTATAGGTGCCGGTACCATCAGCCTTACTCCTGGTGCCGCTTCTATCGGCATTGGAGAACCGGTAGGCGCGCTGGTGGCGGCCTTGGCGGGAGCTGAAATAGGCAAACGCATTGCTGGAAGGAAACTGGACATCATCGTTGTGCCCACCACAACCATCTTCGTCGGCGGTATCGTCGGAGAAAATATTGCCCCCTTTGTCTCAGTGCTCATGAAAACCCTTGGAGCCATGGTTAACCAAGCAACTATGCTTCATCCAATCCCCATGGGAATTCTGGTTTCCACTCTAATGGGGATGTTCTTGACACTGCCCATCAGCAGTGCGGCGATAGCCATCAGCTTAGGACTCAGTGGACTTGCCGCCGGCGCCGCTACCATCGGCTGTTCAACCCAAATGATCGGCTTTGCCGTGATCAGTTACAGAGAGAACGGAGTGGGCGGCCTCTTGGCCCAAGGACTGGGAACCTCCATGCTGCAGATGCCCAATATTATCCGCAACCCCCGGATCTGGATTCCGCCGACCTTGGCTAGTGCCATCTTGGGTCCCTTGGCGACCAAGGTGTTTATGATGGAAAATATCCCCAGTGGTGCGGGGATGGGGACCAGCGGCCTTGTAGGACAGATCGGGACTATTGCCGCCATGGGAACTGGAGTATGGCCGCAGATACTACTGCTCCACTTCATCTTACCTGCGGTGCTGACCTATCTGATGGCTATTCCCCTCCGCCGCATAGGGTGGATTAAGGACGGAGATATGCGGCTTGAGCTCTAGAGGTCCCGATCTACTTCTACCACAGACAACATAGTCTCGCTTCGTAGACAGCACAGCCCCAATTAAAAACACCCCAGCAGCCGCCTTTACGGCACTCCTGGGGTGTTGGTGTGTATCATTGTATTTTAGGCAACAACTGCTCTTAACCAGCCGCCCTTATTACATATAGTACAGCATGGCCATTCCCACAACGACTCCCAGGACTCCGCCAAAGGTACCGCTGTGGCCTTCGGCATGCTCTTGAGCCTCAGGAATCAGCTCATCAAAGACAATATACAGCATGGCTCCCGCGGCGAAACTTGAGGAAATTGCCAAAGTAGCTGTGGAAACCCTCCCGATAAGGGCCCCCAGCAGAGCACCTATGCCCTCAGGAAGTCCTGCCACAATTGCGGCCGCCGCAACCTTTATGCTGGTAACCCCGGCAGCCACCATAGGCCCCGCCATGGCCATGCCCTCCGGGACATTGTGGAGAAGGGTTGCCATCATCAGCCGCCAGCCCCGTTCCTGGGATGCAGCATACCCAGTTCCAATGGCCAGCCCCTCCGGCAGATTGTGGAGGGCAATACCCAAGCCCAACAGAATACTAAGCCGCAAGTAATGGGCACGCTGCTCTTCACCCCCGGCGACGTGTTGATGGGGTACAACAAAGTCCAGCAAGAGAAGTAAGACGATTCCCAGCAGCACACCGATAAATGTGTAGGTGGGCCCGCCAATGTCGAGACTCTCCGGCAGCAAATCAACGAAAATCATGGCCAGCATAACACCAGCAGAGAACCCCAGGACGAAGCTGAGGACCCTCTTGCTGGGCTGCCCTACTGCAGAGATAATCAGTCCCCCAAGACCTGTGCCGATTACGCCGGCCAAAAGCCCCGCCAGTGCGATTCGCCACACGCTGTAATCCATCTTTTTATCCCACCCTCTCTCCCAGTTTCCCAAACTAAGCAACAAAACTTTGAAACCGCGAGTAATATTTAACTATAAACAACCATATCTAGCCCTATATTAGCACACTCTTCCAATTCCTTCTAGCGGCAGGATTCCTTTACAGCTGAGGGAAATAAAGAGTATCGGCGCTTGCCTATGATCATGGCTTTTCTTGCCAAAGCCAAGAAGATACACAGGGGGAGCATGAGAATGAAACCACGCTTCATCGCGCTCTTAACGTTTTGTGTATTGCTAGCTAGTCTGCCGGTACTGGCCCACGAACCGGGTCAAAGGATCTTAGGCCTCGGCTGCTGGGGAGAGGATGTTTTTTGGTGCCAGCGCAAATTGATGGATCTGGGCTTAATGACCCAGGCAACAGGACGTTTTGGGCCCGAAACACAAGCGGCAGTTAAGAAATTCCAGGAACTCAACGGCCTCCCTGTGGATGGTCTAGTAGGCCCCCTCACCTTTCAAGCATTGAACAGCATTAAGTCTGTTCAGTATTATACGGTACAGAGTGGAGATTCCCTTTACGCCATTGCTAAGAAGTTCGGAA
This sequence comes from Bacillota bacterium, assembly GCA_012727675.1. GTDB lineage: Bacteria > Bacillota > Limnochordia > DTU087 > DTU087 > DTU087. The sequence continues at coordinate 11,468 of JAAYGR010000170.1, read as the reverse complement.
CCACCATGGAGGAATTGGTTAATCTCAATAACTTGACAAATACCACACTGCAGATCGGGCAGAGACTGATGGTACCTGCAGGCATGCAGCCCCTGGTATATGTGGTAAAGGCCGGTGATAACCTCTATACCATTGCCCGGCGCTTTGGTGTTACCGTTGATGCAATTGCTAAGCTGAACAACCTTAAGAACCCCAGTCTCATCAAGCCGGGACAGGAGTTAATGATTCCAACACCCGTTACCTTCTGACTTGGCCGCCGAGTATTCAGTGCTAAAGTGACTTTCGCCACATTTGTAGGTATTTCCAATAATGCAAAGAAGTGATATGATTAGATAAGGGGTGGCCATAGATTTACAGCAGCCATCCAGTCCATGGAGGAACCGATGCTGCCTACAAAAATTTGTCCAAGTTAAGACTATTCGTCTACTAGGAGGTGTAAGCCAATGTATTGGGTGACTCTAATCATCGTTGGTTTACTCGTTGGTTGGGCAGTAAAAAGCTGGTTGGCTCAAGAAAAGACGTTGAAGGGAGAGCCCTGGATCCGCTTCATCGCCACCATTATCGGGGCGTGGCTGGGTGACGTCATACTAGGTGATTGGGGCTGGATGCTGGCGGGCTACAACGTCATTGCCGGTATCATCGGTTCTTTCGTCCTTGGCTGGATTTGGACCGCAGTTGGAGTAGAAGAGACTGCATCCTCAACTACTGCAAGATAAACCCCTGGAGGAGCATTGGATTCCTCCATAGACATCGAAACAGGTTTAACCCTCTCCTCGGGAGAGGGTTTTTTCTTAGAGCCCAGCTAAGCTGCCATCCTTTTAGGCTCAGTAGTAAGCCGATTCATGATTCTGGAGGGACCTGGAATAATCCCGCCTGCTCAGGTCCATACTGTTCCTTGTAAGGGGATTGCACCTAGATAGGAGGGACTGAATATGGCGATGCGGGCATCCACTCTAGATGATCAGCTCAGGTCACTGGTCATGCGGTATGTAACCGGCAAGTTAGAGGAAAAGCGGTTCTTGACTGCTTACCGTCGTCTAATACGCTTACGGTCGCTCCTTAACAACTAAAGATCATGTGGCACTCTTCTCCATGGAAGGAAAATCCAGCTCCACAGCTAAGCTAACAAGGAAACCAATCCGGCTTTCGGAAAGAAGGAGCGAATTCCATGAGAGTCGATTACCACATGCACCTGGAAATGGGTTCCTTGAGCCTCGATTATCTGGAGAAGTTCTGGCTGCAGGCTCAAAGGGCTGGACTAGATGAAATCGGCATCAGCGAGCATGGTCATAATTTCAAGCAGTACAAAAAGATCATGGAGCACCTGTGGACAGGAGAAAACACCTATCCCGAGATCGTCGACTGGCTGGAGAAGGGTTTCTCACTGGATTTGGATGACTATGTGGCTCTGATCCAGGAAGGCAAAAAGCAAGGCTGGCCTTTGAAACTTGGTCTGGAAATGGACTACATTCCAGGCAAAGAAGACGAAATAGCAGCACTAATTGATGCCTATCCCTGGGATTATGTCTTAGGATCTGTCCATTTTCTCGAGAAGTGGGCATTTGACGTCTCCCCGGAGGTGGGCTGGCCCGATAAGGACGTCAACAGCGCATATCAGGCATATTTCACCGCAATGCTGGCGGCAGCATCCAGCGGTCTGTTTGACTCCATCACCCACCCTGATCTCATCAAAATCTTTGGGCATCGTCCCAGCATACCATTAGAACCCTACTATGAAGCGATGGCGGTAGCTCTAGCCGAGTCTGATACCTGTGTTGAGATCAACTCTGCTGGACTTCGCAAACCCGTAGGGCGCATCTACCCCGAACCGGAGTTTTTGGCCAAATGTCAAGCGGCAGGTGTGCCCATCACCCTTGCCTGTGATGCACACTATCCCGAGGATGTAGGCAGGGACCTAGACAAAGCCATCGAACTAGCCCGCTCTGTAGGGTATACCCAAGTTGCCATCTTCACGGGCCGCGAGCGAATCCTAAGGCCCCTCGGCTAATAAATAAGATAACCCGCCGTGGTCTCCTGCAACTGGCTGACGGCGTGGGCTGTCTAGGCAGGACTTATGGCTTTGCCGAAATGCAGGAAGTCTCTACCTCTTTGCAGAAAACTCCCACCACAATCTGAACCAGGCTGTTTTCTACAAGGAGGGAGATCGAAGTGTTGCAAATCGCCATGCTGAGCAGCTGGCACGTCCACGCCCCCGGTTATGCCCGGGATATTCTATCCCGCTCCGATGCCAAGATCTCAGTAGTATGGGATGAAGACCCCGAGCGGGGGAAGAACTGGGCAGCTGGTCTTGGTGTACCCTTCGAAGAAGATCTGGAGGCTGTTCTCGCCCGTTCCGATGTCGATGCCGTGGTTGTAAATGCCCCAACCAACCGCCATGCCGAAATCATGGTGGCCGCCGCCAATGCAGGCAAACATATATTCACCGAAAAGGTGATGGCCCCCACCGTCAAGGAATGCCGGGCCATCAGTGAGGCTGTCACCAAGGCAGGTGTCAAGTTCTGCATATCCTTCCCTCAGCGAACCTGGCCCGTCAATTTGCTGGCCAAAAAGGTCATCGATGACGGCTTCTTGGGGGATATAACTCTGCTGCGGATCCGCAATGCCCATAATGGAGCAATAGCTGGGTGGCTGCCGGAACACTTCTATGATCCCGCTGCCTGCGGAGGGGGAGCCATGATCGACTTGGGAGCCCATCCCATGTATCTTGCCCGCTGGCTGATGGGGGAACCTCGGCGGATTACCACACTGTTTAACTCCTTCACCGGCCGCCAGGTGGAGGATAATGCTGTGGCACTCATTGAATTTGTCAATAAAGGCATCGCGGTGATCGAGACCGGCTTCGTATCACACAGCAGTCCCTTCTCTCTGGAGCTTCATGGTACAGAAGGGACTTTCCTTGTGGGAGGACCTGAGTCATCTGTACGGATCAATTCCCGCAAGCTGGAGCAGAACGGCCACCAAGGCTGGTTTATACCTACCCGTCTGCCGGCTGCCCTGCCCATGCCCCTGGACATGTGGATCCGGGGTATCTTGGAAGATGAACCTATCCTCTTCGGTCTAGAAGAAGGCACCCAGCTGACAGAGCTGATGGAGGGAGCCATACGTTCCTACCATTCCGGCTCACAAGTAGAGTTTCCCCTGGACTAAGTACAGTGCACAGTAGTTGAGATTCACTGATGAAAAAAGTCATACAGCTGGAATCAAAGAAGATATCTTGAGCGGTTGATTTATCAAAGCATGATGAGAGTGGAGGCTGAAGCCATGTTAGCAGCTCGTTTTATGGATGTCGGGGATCTGCGGCTCATCGAGGAGGATGTGCCGAAACCGGGGCCGGGAGAGATTCTGATCAAAGTTAAGGCAGCGGGAGTTTGCGGAACCGATGCCCATATTATTAAGGGTGAGTCGTCATCTACACCGCCTGTCATTCTAGGTCATGAATATGCCGGCGAGGTCGTCGAAATAGGTGAAGGAGTAACCAGCTTTAAGGTCAATGATCGGGTTTGTGTCGACCCCAATATTTTCTGCCACACCTGTTACTACTGCCACAACGGCAACATCCATTTGTGTCTAAACTTAACAGCCCTGGGCGTGGATATCGATGGAGGCTTTGCTGAGTATTCGGTGGTTCCCGCTGCCCAGGCCCACCTATTGCCTCCCGGCATAAGCTATGCCGCAGGAGCCTTTGTAGAGCCGGTGGCCTGCTGTCTCCGGGGATTGGAACAAGCCCAAATTCGCCCTGGAGACGAAGTGGCCATCCTAGGTGGCGGCCCCATCGGATTGATCCTGCTGCAGCTGGCTAGGGCTGCAGGTGGACGGGTAACAGTCAGCGAACCAATTCAAGCAAAATGGGACTTGGCCAAGGAACTGGGGGCCGAGCGGACAGTGCTGCCGGAAGAACTGCCTGTCGATGCCTTTGATGTAGTGATTGAGGCTGCCGGTGTCAAGGCCGCCATCGAGCAGTCCATTACAATAGCCAGGAGAGGGGCTTCAGTGGTCTGGTTTGGAGTTTCTCCCCAAGGGATGCGGGCTGAGATTGAGCCCCATGAGGTATACCGCAAGGAACTGCGGATTGCAGGCTCCTTTATCAATCCCTTTACCAACTCCAGGGCCGTCAAACTGGTGGGATCAGGTGCCGTCCGAGTGGAACCGCTGATCAGCCACCGCTTCCCACTAAAGGATATCCACGAAGCATTGGCTGTTCACTCATCTGGTAAAGCCAATAAGGTCATGATCATTTCAGATTAGTGAATGGCAAAATCGGCAATAAAGCAGGGGTGTTGGCCCACCAGCTTGGGCAAACACCCCTTTTTAGTATCATGTTCGGTCTCTTTAGTAGTTCTCAGCCTTCTCCTGGAAGTATGCCCTGGGATGAGCACAGGCGGGACATACGTGAGGCGGCTCAGTGCCTTCATGTACATAACCGCAGTTACGGCACTGCCAGCGGATGGGCTCTGGACGGGTAAATACTGTACCCTCCTCGACCCGCTTCAAAAGCGCCAGGTAGCGCTTCTCATGCTCTTCTTCCACCTCGGCTACCTCATGGAAGAAATCAGCAATCTCATCAAAGCCTTCTTCCCGAGCGACGATCTCGAAACTCTTGTACATCTCGCTCCACTCGTAGTTCTCGCCAGCGGCGGCATCTTTGAGGTTATGGGCTGTGTCGCCAACTATACCCAAGAAACGGGCAATCCGCTTGGCATGCTCAAGCTCATGCTCCGCTGTCTCCATGAATATACCAGCGATCTGCTCATAGCCTGCTTTCTTTGCCTCTTTAGAGTACATCCAGTACTTATTGCGGGCCTGAGACTCGCCAGCAAAGGCTGTCCAGAGATTTTTTTCTGTCTGTGAACCCTTAATGTTCATGTATACCCCTCCTGTTATTGATAACAATTCGCTTTAGCATTTATTTTACACGCCTGCAGCAGTCTTGTCAAACTCCGCAGGAGGAAAGGCTTCCCGATTACAGGTCCCCTAGAACATTATACTGGCCTGCTGCCCACTACCCTGCTTTATTTCCAATCTACTTATTCATCTTGACCTTTTCCTTCACCTTCATCGCCGGTCTTTATATCCCGAACTGAAGACTCCAAATTGCTGGCTGTAACTGCAAGCAGCTGCGAGGTGTTGCTGATCTCCTGCACTGTAGCAGATTGCTGCTGGGTCGCTGCTGCGATTTCTTCGCTTCCTGCTGCCAGCCCTTCAGCAGCTCCAGCGATGGCTTGAATCCTGGAACTCATGGTATCGATGGATTCGATAATCTGCCTGAGAAGCTCGGCCGCGTTCTCCACGGCACCGGCTCCATCAGCCACTGCCCGGCTGCCCTGTTCCATGCTCTCCAGTGTCTCATCGGACCGCTTGGCAACTCTGGATATCAACGCGGCGATCTCACCCGAGGCTTGACTGGACCTTTCAGCTAGACGGCGCACTTCCTCCGCCACTACGGCAAAGCCGCGGCCCTGCTCACCGGCCCTGGCAGCTTCAATGGCAGCATTAAGGGCCAGCAAGTTAATCTGGTCGGCGATCTCCGCGATGGTGGCGGTGATGGATTCAATCATAGTGGTTTCCTCATTCAGATCCTTAACTGAGTCTGCCAGCTCACCAACCACTGCTTCAATCTCATCCATCCGCTGCAGCACATCATCCAGCCGCTCTGACCCGTCCCGGCCCGACCTGGCGATAGCTTCGGCGTTCTTGGCCATCTCGTTGGCATCAAAGCTCACTTGCTGTACATGGGCGGCAAACTCCGAAGCCGCAGATGCCACTTCCTGGGTGGATGCAGTCATTTCATCCATAGCCCTGGCCACTTGATGGCTGGTGTCGTTAATAGACACAGCTGACCGGCGGACCTCACCGACTATATCCCGCACATGGGCAACAAACTCGTTAATAGCATTGGCCATTCTCTCACATTCATCTCCGGACTTAATTGAGAGTGAACCTGTCAAGTCTCCATGGGAAATGTCCTCCGCCATGCCCAGTACCGCCCGGAGTGTGCGGTGAATGCTGGTAGTAAACTGCAGAACTAGAATGATGCTAAGCCCGAGGGTAATCAAGATGGCAATCCACAGAGTTCTGGTTGTCTGAACTTCCATCCTTTCTGCAGCCTTAACTGTGGCTGAGGCTGCAGACTGGGCATCTACCCTCACATCGGCCAATATCTGACGTACCTGATTGAGATTGGGTGCTACCTGAGTTTGATAGTCAACGAGCAGACTCTGCAAGGGAACGTTGCTGTCTCTCAGCCTCAGCACTTCCCTTGCTCCTTCATGGAGCTTTTGGTGGGGCGCTTCCAGCGCGGCAATCTTCTTCTGCATGTTCTGGGGCAGCTCCCGGAACTCTTCCGAGCCAGTATAGGAATAAAACCATTTGCCCAAGTTGCACGCAGTGGGATCAAGTTGACCAGTAAAGGGTTCCCCCAAGAGAAGGGCGGTTAGAAGATCTACATCCCAAGCCAGATGATCTATTTCCCGCTCTGCCATAAAAGTGGCCAGTTTCTCCTGGTCAATGGCTTGCCATTGTGCTGTTTTCCAGCTATTCATCAACCGGAAAACAACACCTGTGCCGAAAAGCATTAGTCCGATGATAACGCCAAAGGTGATTAGAAGCTTGCCTCTCATAGATAATTTTATTCTCATGGCTAACCTCCCTAACCAGTAAGAACCATCCTTGCACTTTTATACCCATAGAGCACGAAATCTAATCCCACTGCCTGGAGAAATGATCCTACATAGTCCCTGTAAACCGAAACACTGCCCTTTTGCGGCCCACATTAACCCCGGCTCCCACGGGGCATACTGTTCGTATCTGCATAGAGTATTAGCGGAACCGAGGGTGATATAAAGTGGCAGACTTTATTCAAGAAGAACCACATCAGCCATCATTTCCTCTAGATCTCGCCAGACACCGCTTTGCTATCTACGGGGGGATTGCTGTTATCCTCGGGCCGGTCACCTTGTGGTTCTTGAGACGGCTCCTGCCGGGCCAGCCTATTTTACTGCCCCTCAGGAGTATCAATTTTGTCCCTCTGCTGATAGCTTTGGTCCTTCTGATGATCTCCTGGCTGGCCAGACTCCTTCGGATTTGGTGCCTCATTCAGCCCTCGGCTGACAGTATTGCCCCCAAAGACTTCATAAAAAGCTATCTGGCAGGAGCGTTTATTTCCCACGTCACCCCCAGCGCGGCCGGCGGATATCCATTTTTTCTCCTCCTGCTTCATCAGCAGGGGATTCCGGCAGGCAAATCCCTAGCTGTTAGCCTCATCGACTCAGTTAATACCGGCCTCACCATCGGGTCGCTCTTAGCCATAGGAACCCTACTTCTTCACATTCATGTGTCTACCACCGACAACTGGCTTGCAGCTGCAGTAATAGGCATCATGTTCCTAAGTATCCCGGCGCTAACCTTACTGGTCTTCGCGGGCAAAATATCGCAGGCAGCCTCTAGACTGTCCCGGAAACACCCCGATCCAAGCAATAGAATAGCCCTCTTGGCAGCTCGAGCTGCGGGAGAAATCCAGAGGTTTGAATCGGCGGTAAGCACTTTTTGGCGCCATCACCGCCAGCTGCTGTTTGCGAATTTGCTCTTCAACCTCATATACTGGGTTTCCTTTCTTTCCATAACCCCCATGCTCCTCAGAGCAGTGGGAGGCAGGGCCCCTTGGCCGATAATGGTCGGAAGCCACATTGCCACTCAGTTTGCCCAATACCTAATTCCCACACCAGGAGCCGCCGGCGGAGTAGAAGTTACCATGGCCTTCCTGATCCGCAACCTGATGTCCCATGAGCAGCTGATGACTTTTCTAGCCCTTTGGCGAATCTACACTTACTATATCAGCTTACTTGGAACCAGTCTCACCATACCATGGGCCCTGGGCGTTCTGCGGAAAAATCAATAGCCGTCAATTCCCCAGCTCACCAGCTTAGATGTGGTGGGGTCACCGCCGCTTATGCCGTGGAACAGCTCACTGATACTGGATCCGGGCAGTCGGTCCCAAAGCTCTTTATTATTCAATCTGACCATGAGACCCTGCCTCGCTTCCAATTTGGTGGGAAAGTCAGAAGCAACAGCTGCTGGAAAAACCACCTTAACACTCTCGCCGTTCCCCAGGCTCCAAGCAGCATGCTGAATCAGCTTCCGAAAGCTGTCGGCTTCATCCTCCCTGCAGGCAAAATCGTTGACAATAAGGATATCTTTGCCAGCATCCGTGGCCGCCGCAAGATAGGCTTTGAGCTCGCCAGCTTCCATCATTACCCAGCCCCGCCCCCGGCCTTGGGCAAACCACCCTCGGGTAACCTCTGTCCTCACCCAGTCCTGCCAATAGTCCCACCGGTCTCGGACAATGGCGCCGTTGAACCGACAGGAATACATGTGATACAGATTCATTGACTGCTGCAGCTCCCAGGGGTCCTGGAGATTCATCAGCCGGATATCCCCACACCTCAGCGGTTGGATCTCGGCCTGCTTCCAATAGGTGGCTACCTCTTCCCAGCCGAAGCGACTGTAATGCCTGGGACTCCCGGTGGCGAGGATGGAAAAATCCATGTCCTCTCTTTTCATATACTCAATAGCCATCTCCAAGAGCTTCCCAGATAACCCTTGGCGTCGGTAGGGTTCCTTTGTGCTTACCTCCCCGATACCGCCCATGGAAAAAATTTCACCGGCCAGATATATTCTGCGGTGGAACACCCGGACAGTACTCAGGATTTCACCGTCCTCTACTGCCACTAAAATCCCGTGGCGCTCCCGCCACGGGTCATTGTACCAATGATTCATGAAGTACTGGCGGGAAGCCTCGAGATCATTGTGTTGATCAAAGACAAGGGCACAGTGGTCAAACCATGCATCCATCTCCGATGCCTTTAGAGCACGAAATTCCACCAATAGGCTCTCCCCCTGCCCAGGTTGTCATAATGACAGGAAAAAGTGACTTAAGAAAAAGGACCGAACCCAGACCGGGTCCAGTCCTCAGCTGTCGCATCATGCCTTTAGCAATCACAGCAGCAGTCTTTATCGTTGAAGTACACCGGCTTGCCGGTCTTCGCCGACTCGTAGATAGCCTCAAGGATCTGGGTCACGACATAGGCCTCACGGGGCTTTACCAAAGGCTCAGTGTCATTGACAATGGAATCGATCCAATGTTTAGCCTCAGCAAAACCTGCATCCTCATGGACAGCCTCGTAGAAAGCTACGCCCTCACCCCGCAGTGCAGGTTTGGTTGTATAGAGCTTGCTGAATTTCTCGCCGTTAATCCGCAAGCCGTCAAACATGTCGGCCCCTGCCTTGGTACCGCAGAGTACTGTCATGGCCTCGCCCACCTGCAAGGTATTTAGGGCCCAGCTGGCTTCCAGGATCACCGTCATCCCGTTCTCGAACTGAACGAAGCCAAAGGCAGAGTCTTCTGTGGTGAACTCCTTCGGATCCCATGGGCCCCACGGATTGGCTGCGTTTTCTGTATCCGCCAGCTTCCGATAAGTAACGCCCATGACGCTCACCGGCTTGTAGTTGTTGGTGAACCAGAGGGTGAGGTCGAGAGCATGGGTACCGATATCAATCAGAGGACCACCGCCCTGCCGCTCTGCATCCAAGAAGATACCCCAAGTGGGCACGCCCCGGCGTCTGACAGCTAGAGCCTTGGCAAAATAGATCTCGCCCAGCTCGCCGGCCTCACACAGCCGCTTGAGATATTGGGAATCAGCGCGGAAACGGTTCTGGTACCCAATGGTGAGCTTCTTCCCTGTCCGCTCCGCTGCTTCTACCATGGCCAATGCCTGCTCAGAGTTGATGGCCATGGGCTTCTCACACATTACATGCTTACCAGCTTCCAAAGCTGCCACAGTGATCTCAGAGTGCACATCATTAGGGGTTAGAACATGGACAACATCAAGATCCTCTAGGGCGACAAGATCTCGATAATCGGTAAAGACCTTCGCATCGGGAGTTCCGTATTGGTGGGCACCCTTTTCTGCTCTTTCCTTAATCACATCACAGAAGGCAACCATTTCTACATTGTCAAGCTTAGCCAAACTGGGCATGTGTTTGCCGTTGGCAATGCCGCCCACACCGACTATACCGACCCTCAGTTTCTTGCTCATTCCTGTACCTCCCCGCATTGTTATTAGCTGACAATTCTTATTGTTATACTTTGCGGTATTCTACACCTATGTTTCGCCGCGGCAGCGCAAGTTCCTCTTTATAGTAAGACTGCAAAACTGTATCCGCGCTTCAATCTATATTCATTGTAACGGTGAGGGGCCGCCCGAGAGCAGCCCCTCTATTGCGCACTGCACTAGATGTAAGTCCCTTGGGAGCTTAACGGACTGGAGTCAGCATAGATTACCAGTCATCTTCCCAACTCCACTCCTCTTCAACCTCCCATTCCCACTGCCAGTCGGCGTCATCGCCCCACTCTTCATATGCTGCCCAATCTTCCCGCAGATCCAGCACGATACCTTTCCGGGTGACAGCGCCAGCCTCAACGACTATTTCCACCCGCTGCTCCGCATAGCCATCGGTAATCCGCAGCTGGTATTTGCCTTCCCTTACTTCAGCATGCCATATTCCTCTATTATCATCATACTCCAAATCGCAGACGTAGGTATCATATTCGCCCCACTGACTAAATTCACCGACGGTAAAGAGCATCACCCGCAGCCACTCGTATTGTTCGGCTCCCACAAGGTCAACCTGCATTTGACCGATACCGCCCAGCTCGATAGTTCTCTCAGTGATGGACCCTCCCACGACTTCAATCCCGTACAGTTGCTGATCTGAAAAGCCCTCACCAAGGTTAATCATTAGAAGGTCGTAAGCACCACTTCTTAGCTCCAATTCGAATACACCCGATGATATCTGCTCTAGGTCGGCCACCCATGCATCACCATCGAACTCAGCACCAGCCTCGTACACCATGACCCGGGCATAGTACGTGTCATGGGGTTTCCCTCCAGAGGTAAGTCTCAGCCTGAGCTTGCCTAGCCCGCCCAGCTCAATTGTCTTTTGAGTGACGACTCCGCCTTTAACCTCAATCCCAACTAGTTCTTTGTCCGGGAAACCATCTCCTAAACGAATGAGTTTGAGGTCGTATTTTCCCGCCTTGAGCACACCTTCGTATACGCCTCTGGCCACTCGCTCCAGGTCAACTATCCAAGCCTCGCTGTCGAATTCGGCCCCGGCCTTGTAGACCATAACCCGCGGGTCACCAGCCCCGTGAGGCCTGCCGTCGGAACTAAGCCTTATTTGCAGCTTGCCTGCTGCACCTACCTCGATAATCCTCTCTGTAACCTCTCCTCCGACGATCTCGACATCTAATACTTCCTCATCTGGATAGCCGGCTCCCAGGCGAGTTATCTTGAGATCATACTTACCATATCTGAGTTCCCGTTCGTAGACAGCTTGAGATACTTGCTCCAGATCAGTTACCCAAGCATCGCCATCAAATCCCACACCAG